>NZ_JBHVHQ010000752.1:0-4283 GCF_042800135.1 Streptomyces sp. NPDC057654
CCTCCCGCTCCCACGCCCGGGCCGAGCGCGGACACGACTGGGCCCTGCGCAAGGCCGCCCGCGACCTCGTCCACGGCGGCCCCGCCCTGGGCCGGGGCGAGGACGGCGCGAGCACCGCGATGGCCATCGACATGCTGTTCTTCCTCATCACCGCCGCCGTTCACTGGCACGCCCGGAGGGGGCACGCGCAGCAGGCCGCCGCCGCCCGCCAGGCCGCCGAACACCTGCGCGCCGCCTACCGGTCGGCCCGCGCCCAGCCCCTCGGCGTCCTGTACCAGCGCGGCCGGCACCTGAACCGGGCCCTGCTCCACCGGCAGACGGCCATGGTGCGCGAGGCGCTGCCGGATCTGGCCGAGCAGGTCCTCGCCGAGCCCGGCTGGTACGCGCTGGCCGCAAGCCTCGCAGACGCCGAAGCCGCCGGCCACGACCCGGCCGCCCTCCTGTCCGACGCCACGCAACGGCGTGAGCTGCACACCGCGGAATCGGTGAGCGACGTGCTGGTGTGGCGGCTGCGGCGGCTGGCCGATCTGCCCGCCGACGCCTCCGGGCTGCCCGCGCACGGCACGGTGGAAGGCCCGTCCGCCGGTCGGCATCTGGGCCCAACCCGCCCTGCCGGAAGGCGGGAAAGACCCCAGTGGCCGGGAGCTGCCGTGCGGTGAACTGACCCGCTGCTCGGCACATAGGATTCCAGGACCTGCGGACGACGAGAGCCGCACTCATCGGGGCGCTACTGCACGCAGTCAACGATGCCGCATCGGCCCTCCGGTCTCGTGCTGGACTGTTCCACTTGGCCCGCGGCCGTCGCCACGGAGTCGTGCCCGCCGTTGGGCTACGCCGGGCCGACTTCGGCAAGCGTCCCGGCCCGGACAGGGCCGGAAGCAGTCCGCCTCTCCTCGCCGTCGCGCGCGACGTCCTCACCGGGCTCGCTGGCACCGCCAACCTCGCCGGACCGCCGCGCCACCACGCGCCGTGGCCGATGCACACACCGCTGCTCCCTGCGGTCGGGGCTCAAGGGCGCGCCCGCGTTGATGCTCAGGTTCGTCTGCCCGCAGGAACAGCCGGGTCAACCACAAACATCCGCATCACCCGGGCGGATGCTTTTCTCGGCCGCCAGGCGCTTGCAGCGCCGAGGCTGGCCCCGGTACTCGGCCCGGGGCGCGGCAGGGGCGGCCAATCCCACTCTTTCGTGTAGCGGCATTGTTCGATTTTGGGCGGCTAGCATTCCGTGCACGCTGTCCATGAAATTTCATGACGGGAATTCATGGAGCTTCCACCTGCGCAATTCCGGCGGCCGGGAGAGAGCAGCGGAAAAGTGAGATTGTCGAACAGAGAGGGCGCATCACCGATGCAGAAGTTCACGAATGGCACGCCTGCTAGCCTCGTCGCGGGCGAGTGGGTGAAGAGCCGCAAGAGTGAAGTCAACGGCACGTGTGTCGAGGCTGCGCAGCTCCCGCAGGGCCGCGTAGCCTTGCGGAACTCGACTGACCCCGGCGGGCCCGCCCTGGTCTTCACCACCGCCGAGATGGAAGCCTTTCTCGATGGCGTGAAGAACGGCGAGTTCGACTCCTTCGCCAGCCTCAACCAGTAGTCTCGAAAAGTAAGTTCAGCCGTCGCCTCCCGCCGGTCGTGCCATCATCTGCCTATGACACCTCCGTACGGAGCAAGCCTGCCCTCGGATGCGAATCCGATTGTCCGTCTGGCCCGGCCTCCCGGGCCAGACACGACGAATACGGCGGCGAATATTATGCTGGGACTCACCGTCAGGGGCCTGCGCGAGACCGCGGGCCTCACACAGCGGGCCCTTGCGCACGCGGTTCACGTCTCGCCCTCGACGATCAACCGTCTGGAGACCGCGGAAACGACGCCCGTGCAACGCACGGCGGACACGGTGATCAACTACCTCACGTCCGACAAGACCAAGCGCGACGAGCTGACGATGCTGCTCTCGCGCGCCACAGAGCCGGAGTGGTTCCAGCATCGGTTCAACGACTGCACACCGGACTATCTCCACCGGCTGCTCGGTCTTGAGTCGATGGCCATCGCCATCACGACATACGACGTGCGACTGGTACCCGGGCTGCTCCAGACGCCGGAGTACGCCGCCCACATCGTCCGCACCGGTCTGCATCTGAGCGAATGGAACGGCCCGGAGCTGGAGCTGCGCCTGGCTCAACGGGCCGAGCGCCAGCGGCGGGTGCTGGAGCAGCCGGGCCCGCCCCAATGTGTTTTCATGCTGGACCAGTCCGTACTGGGCCGGAAGGCCGGGACCAAGAAGACCATGCACGAGCAGATGGTCTCCCTGCGTGAGATGGCCGATCTGCCGCACATGACGGTTCAGTTCGTGCTCTCCGGGCGGATAATCGCGGGCAACGCTGCCGCGATGGCAGGCTCCATGGCGCAACTGCAGTTCGGCCAAGGCGGCCTTCCCGACTTCGTCTACGCCGAGCAGTATGAGAGGGCCGACTACTTCTCCCAGCCGTCCCGGAAACCCAAGGACCCGAGCAAGCCGCCGACGCCCCGGCAGAGCGACTACGAGCGGCACCTGCAGCTGCTCCTGCGGATCCAGGGCGAGGGATGCGCCTCACCGGCCAAGAGCCGGCGCATGCTGGACAAAGCCATCCGGCGCTACGCGTAGCGACTCAGCCGTTCCGGTCGCCTAGCGCCGGGGCGGCACCTTCCCCAGCCCTCCGTACTCCGTCCACTCGATGCCGCGCCGGCGCTGCTGGAGCTCGGAGTCAGGTCGCCAATCCGTCACATCGACGAGACCTGGCTCCTGCTCGATGAGGTGCGTGAAGATCTCCTCCACGTCCGCCTTCTCCCGCACGCGCCCCCAGTTGCCACGGGTTTGGACCCGCATGAGTTCGGTGACATCGTCGCGGACTGTCACGTCGTCGCTGACGAGCTGGCTCACGGCGACGAAGCTGCCGGGCACGAGCCTGTCGACGACCCGTTCCACGAGCTGCTTGGGGCCTGCCGCATCGGGCAGACAGTGCAGCACGGAAAGGAACAGGGCGGCCACCGGTTCGGAGAAGTCGATGAGCCGGTTCAGGCCCTTGTGCGCGAAGACCTTGTCGGTCTCCGTGATGTCGAACGGCAGGATCGCGGTGTGCTCGTTCTCGTCCAGCAGCGACTGGCCGAGCGCCAGGACGACCGGGTCGTTGTCGATGTAGACGACGCGAGCCCCGGAGTCGACTTCCTGGGCGATCTGGTGCACGTTGCGCTGCGTCGGCAGGCCGGAGCCGAAGTCGATGAACTGCCTGATCCCGTGCTCCTGGGCGAGCACGCGCACCACGCGCTGGAGGAACCAGCGGTTGCTCAGCTCTGCCTCACGTGAAGTGGGTGCGACTTCCAGGAGTAACTCACAGGCATCCTGGTCGACTTCGAAATTGTTGCTGCCGCCCAGCAGCCAGTCGTACATCCGCGCAGCGCTCGGCACCGACAGATCGACCACACGTTGCTCCGACAACGGACGTGTCCCCTCGCCGATTCCACCACGTTCAAAGTGGAGTCGCCCATCCTATGAGGGCAGCACACAGCGCACCACCGCCGGCAAGGGTGAAGGGTGGTGAAATAGCGGCGGGAAGAGTGACCCGCCGACGAACGTGTACGCGGGTGGCGTTCAGGGGCGCGTCAGGGGCGCCTCCCCTCGGCCAGGTGGGGAAGGGCACGCCGGGCGGCACCCAGGCCGGCCTCGACGGCAGGAGAATCAACCCCCATGAGCTCGGCCGCCTCTGCGACACCCAGCCCCAGGCGGCGGCACAGCAGCACGCTGTCGGCACTGGTCATCGGCAGGCCGCCGTACAGGGCGGCCACGTCGGCATCCCGCGGCGGAAGACAGTCGCTGTGCCGGCTGACTTGGAAGCGGAGCTGCTCCCAGACGTCGGCTGCGAGGCTCGGCCGGCTCAACAGCCAGTCCCAGTGCCGCCGGGAGAAAGACAGCGTGGCGCGCACGACGGCCGTCACCCCCGCCGGCCTGTCGAGCCGGGCCTCGGCGTAGCGGGCGTAGCGGGGCGGGTTCCGCTCGGCGAAGGCCCTGAACCCGAGGTCCGCGGCGATGAGAGCATGATTCGCCCGCACGGGACCGTGAAGCGGTGCGCCGTCGAGCGGCGCGCTCGATCGAGCGGTGAAGAGAATGGGCGCTCCTCAGGCATGCGGGGCGCTGCCGCGGCCCGGGCACTCGATGCCGCGCGTCGCGGCGGCAGACGGCAGAGGGCCCCGCGCTCCGACGAGCGCGGGGCGAAGATGCCCGGTGCTAGTTGCCCGGGGCCCAGGTGACGTTGACG
>NZ_JBHVHQ010000753.1:0-4279 GCF_042800135.1 Streptomyces sp. NPDC057654
ACGCTATTGTTGCGTAATTCTTTGGACCGGGACAAGCCCTGCCCGGCGCGGGCGACGGTGGTGTCGATCACTAAGGGTCACCTAATCCGGGCCTGTTTCCGCCCCGCGCCACCGGCGGCCGCCGCCGGTTCGTAGACTTCCCGGCATGCGAAACGAGCCCGCCGTCGAGGTCGTCGGCCTGGTCAAGCGGTACGGCGCGAAAACCGCGGTGGACGGGCTCGACCTGTCCGTGGCACGCGGCGCCCTGACGGCCGTGCTCGGCCCCAACGGGGCGGGCAAGACCACCACGATCGAGACCTGCGAGGGGTACCGCCGGCCCGACGCCGGAACGGTCCGCGTACTGGGACTCGACCCCGTGGCCGACTCCGCCGCGCTCCGGCCGCGCATCGGCGTGATGCTCCAGAGCGGCGGGGTCTATCCGGGAGCGCGCGCGGAAGAGATGCTGCGCCACACCGCCTCCCTGCACGCGCACCCCGTGGACGTCGACGCGCTGATCGAGCGGCTGGGGCTGGGCTCCTGCGGCCGTACCGCCTACAGGCGGCTGTCCGGCGGACAGCAGCAGCGGCTCTCCCTGGCCATGGCCGTCGTGGGCCGCCCCGAGCTCGTCTTCCTGGACGAGCCGACCGCGGGCCTCGACCCCCAGGCGCGCCACGCCACCTGGGAGCTGGTGCGCGAGCTGCGCGCCGACGGCGTCACCGTCGTGCTCACCACGCACCACATGGACGAGGCCGAGCAGCTCGCGGACGACGTCGCGATCGTGGACGGCGGCAAGGTCATAGCCCAGGGCAGCCCCGAGCGGCTGTGCAAGGGCGGCGCGGAGAACACCCTGCGCTTCGGCGGCCGCCCCGGGCTGGATCTGGGCTCGCTGCTCAAGGCGCTCCCCGCCCAGTCCGCGGCCGTCGAGCTGACCCCCGGCACGTACCGCGTCTCCGGCGAGGTGGACCCGCAGCTGCTGGCCACCGTGACGAGCTGGTGCGCGCAGAACGGCGTCATGCCCGACCGCATCTCGGTCGAGCGGCACACCCTGGAGGATGTCTTCTTGGAGCTGACCGGCAAGGAGCTGCGCGCATGAGCGCCACGGGCACGTTCACCCCGCATCCCGGCGCCGCGCCCCTCCCCCGGATGATCCGGGCGCAGGCCGCGCTGGAGACCCGGATGCTGCTGCGCAACGGCGAGCAGCTGCTGCTGACCGTCATCATCCCGGCACTGCTGCTGGTCCTCTTCAGCGCCGTCGACATCATCGACACCGGCGGCGGGAAGTCCGTCGACTTCCTCGCCCCCGGCGTGCTGGCCCTCGCCGTGCTGTCCACGGCCTTCACCGGCCAGGCCATCGCGACCGGTTTCGAGCGCCGCTACGGCGTCCTGAAACGGCTCGGCGCGTCGCCGCTGCCGCGCTGGGCGCTGATGACCGCCAAGACGTGTGCGGTGCTGGTCACCGAGGTCCTTCAGGTCGTGCTGCTGACGGTGATCGCCTTCGCGCTGGGCTGGTCCCCGCACGGCAACCCGCTGGCCGTACTCCTGCTGCTCGTGCTGGGGACCGCCGCGTTCTCGGGGCTCGGCCTGCTGATGGCCGGGACGCTCCGGGCGGAGGCGACGCTGGCCGCCGCCAACCTGGTCTTCCTGCTGCTGCTGGTCGGCGGCGGCGTCATCGTGCCGCTGGACAAGTTCCCCGGCGCGGCGCGGAGCGTTCTGGAGCTGCTGCCGATCTCGGCGCTCTCCGACGGGCTGCGCGACGTGCTCCAGCACGGCGCCGGGATGCCCTGGGGCGACCTCGGCGTCCTCGCCGTATGGGCGGTGCTCGGGCTCGGCGCCGCCGCCCGCTGGTTCCGCTGGGAGTGACGCCGGCCGCGTCCGTACAGCGCCTGCCGGACCTCTTGCGGGATCCGGCGGGGAAGGCCCCGCGGCACCGACACGGGCCCCAAGTGAAAAGATGCACAAGCACCTGATTACGATGAGCCCGTGCCGAAAACGCTGAACCCCCTCCAGCTCATCGCCGACCGCTGGCAGCCCTCCGCGCGCTTCGTGCGCGGCGCCGCGCTGGCCACCGTCGTGATGGCCGTGATCATCGTCGTCACCGGCGGCGCGGTGCGGCTGACCCAGTCCGGGCTCGGCTGCCCGACCTGGCCGACCTGCACCGAAGACAGCCTGACGCCGACCGGGGCGATGGGCATCAACGGCATCATCGAGTTCGGCAACCGCATGCTGACGTACGTGCTGTGCGCGGTCGTCGGCCTGTTCATCATCGCCTCGCGGGCCCTCGTCCCCCGCCGCCGCGGCCTCACCCGGCTCGGCTGGGCGCAGTTCTGGCTCGTGATGGGCAACGCCGTCGTCGGCGGCGTCACGGTGCTGACCGGCCTGAACCCGTACATCGTCAGCTCGCACTTCCTGCTCGCCTCCGGCCTGCTGACGGTCGCGGTGATCACCTGGCAGCGCTCCCACGAGGGGGACGCGGAGCCGCGCGACGTCGTCGGCCGGCCGGTGCGGCAGCTGTCCTGGGTGCTCGTCGCGGCGAGCACCGCGCTGATCGTCATCGGCACCGTGGTCAGCGGCGCGGGCAAGCACGCCGGCGACGCCTCCAAGGACGTGCGCCGCATCCCGCTGGACTGGCGCGAGATCACCCAGCTGCACGTGGACTTCGTCTTCATCGTGGTCGGCCTGACGGCCGCCCTGTGGTTCACGCTGCGGGCCGTGAAGTCCCCCGCGGGGCCGCGCCGCAAGGTGCTGGAGATGTTCGTGGTGCTGCTCGCGCAGGGCGCCATCGGCTACGTGCAGTACTTCACCGACACGCCCGAGTTGCTCGTCGGGGTGCACATGTTCGGGTCCTGCCTGGTGTGGATCGCGGTGCTGCGGGTCTTCCTGTCGCTGCGCGAGCGCGCCGACGTGGCGACGGTCCCCGCGCCCTCCGGCGAGCACGAGGCCATTCAGCCCGCCGCCCCGGCCGCGTCCAGCCGGTAGATCCGCCGGGCGGTGCCGGCTGCGACCAGCGAGGCGATCCGCCGCGCGTCCGCCCGCCCGCACACGCCGTCCGCGACCCACTCCGCGACGAGCCGGTCCATGGCCGACGCGAACCGCCGCGCGCCCACCACATAGAGCTCCGCCAGCGCCCGCGCGCCCGTGGAGAACAGCAGCTTGCCGAACGGGGCCTCCCCCAGCGTCTCCTGGGGCCGGGGCCCCGTATCCGCGTACACGTGCGGGAAGACCGCGGCGAGCTGCGCGGCCCGCCGGTGGTGCCGGGGTCCGGGCAGCAGCACCAGATCGGTGCCGAGGCCGGTGGTGGCGCGCAGGAACCCGGTCAGCCGCCGCGGGTCCTGGCAGTGCAGCTGTACGGGCAGGCCGGTGGCGACGGCGCTCCACAGGAGGTGGCCGACGAGCACGGGGTCCCGCGGCCACGCGCCGGTCCGGCGTGCGGCCAGCCAGCGGTCGGCGGTGCGGCGCACCCGGTCCGCGCCGGGCGGCTCGTCCTCGCAGACGTCGACGCCCAGGGCGAAGGCGGTCGCGTGCTGGGCCGCCGCGTACAGCGCCTCCGCGGTGTACGCGGCGAAGGAGTCGGCGGACCCGGAGGTGTCGGCGACCTGTTCGGCGAGGGCTTCCAGGCGTACGACCTCGTGGGCGCGGCCCTCGGCGGCGTCGGCCAGCTCCGGGGCCGAGGTCAGCCCGCCGGGCGCGCCGGTCTCCAGCAGGTAGGTCCCGATGCCGGAGCCGCGCAGCAGGGCGCGGGCGGCCCGGTACGCGCCGAGCTCGCGCCGCCTGGCGAGGTAGCGGACGGGCGGGCAGTGCGGCTCCAGGCCGAGCAGCGGCGGGCACCAGCGGCGTACGGCGAGCCCCGCCCAGCTGTCGAAGTAGGTGGTGCCCGGCGGCGCGGGTCCGGCGGCTCCGGCGGCCTCGGCGAGGTGGGCCTCGAACGTGCCGAGCCCGAGTTCGCCGTGGACCGCGCCATGGCTGTACTGGTCGACGAGCGACGGCATGCCGTCCATCCGCTCCTCCTAGCCGAGCGCCGAGGCGGTCGCGGGGGCCGCTCTCCGGTGGGTCTAACGGCCGAGGGGCGCGTCAGTTATCGGCGGTGGGATCGGCGGGCGGATTGGCGGCCGGATTGGCGGGACCGCCGACCTGGATGCCGGCCATGCGGCTCCATTCGTACGGTCCGGTGCGGACCTTGGCGGCGAAGTCGCCGTCGAAGTCGTCCTGGAGGCCGACGCCGGCGAGCTCTGCGGCTTCGCGGGCGCTCTCGTGGGAAGGGGCGACGAGGTTGCCCCACATGCCGTCCGCGCCGACGAGGGCG
>NZ_JBHVHQ010000754.1:0-4266 GCF_042800135.1 Streptomyces sp. NPDC057654
GAGGAGCCGATCGCCTGGGCGCCGTCGGAGGCGAGGCCGGGCCACCCCGGACGCGGCGCCTCCGGCCACGCGGCGGCCGCCGCCACCGGCAGCAGCACCAGCGCGCACAGCCCCGCGCCGACGACGGCCATCCGCGTGCGACTGCCCATCTCGTGCCTCCTAGGATGCCGGGTGACCGGATGACCGCTCGCCCTGGAGCCCCCCGCGGCGGTCCTCGCCGACCGCGGACGAGCCAACTCCGCCGACCGGGCACGGTCAACGGATCGGGCGCGGGACCAGGCGTCAATACGCTTGTTGCAGCAAGGGAAACCGGGGCTCGTGTCATGCGCAGGCAGCGGCCCCGGCCCCGGCCACATGGCGGGAATACGGCGAAATCGCGGCGCCGACGCGGGAGAATCGCCAGGGAACCGCGACAGTGCCACTAGCACATTCACCCCACTTCCCACGGAGAGCGACACAAGATGTGGGGGTGCGTGCGACCGCCAGCACAAGATGTATGCTCATGCTCGCTGTCGCCGCAGGGGAATCCGGTGCGAATCCGGAACTGTCCCGCAACGGTGTATGTGTGCGTATTTACGCACCCATGAGTCCGAGTGCCTGCCGACAGCACGCCCGTGGCCGAGCCGCCATACCCGGCCGGGGCGTCGAATACGTCCGGGCCTCGCGGGTTGGGCCGGTGGACGCGGTGCGGTGCGCCCTTTTCCGGGTCGCGCTCGTACGCGCCCGTCGCCCCCTCCCTCCTGGCCCCCGCCGAGCGAGGGAGAGCCACACCGTGACCATCGCGCCCGCCGATCCGGTCTCAGCCGATCCGGTTTCCGAGGTAGCGTCCGACGGTCCGGGGACCGCGCTGCTGCGCACCCTGACCGACCTCACCGCCGATCTGCCCGCCACCGACCCGGGCAAGGTCGCCGCCGCCGCGCTGCGCGGCCGCCACCCCGGTTCGGACGAGGCCGAACTGCGGTCGCTGGCCACCGAGGCCGCCGCCGGGCTGATCGCCGAGGAGCCCGAGTACTCCCGGCTGGCCGCGCGGCTGCTGACCCTCGCCATCGCCGGCGAGGCGGCGGGCCAGGGTGCGCTCTCCTTCTCCGCCTCCGTCGCCACCGGCCACCGCGAGGGGCTGATCGCGGACGCGACCGCGGCGTTCGTCACGGCCCACGCCGACCGGCTCGACGCCCTGGTGGACCAGGCCCTCGCCGACGGCGCCGACGACCGCTTCGGCTACTTCGGGCTGCGCACGCTGCACAGCCGCTACCTGCTGCGCCACCCGATCACCCGGCAGGTCATCGAGACCCCGCAGCACTTCCTGCTGCGCGTGGCGTGCGGTCTCGCCGAGGACGGTTCCGTACGGGCCCTGGAGGACGTCGCCGAGCTGTACCGGCTCACCAGCTCGCTGTCCTACCTGCCCTCCTCCCCCACCCTCTTCAACTCCGGCACCCGGCACCCGCAGATGTCGTCCTGCTATCTGCTGGACTCGCCGCTGGACGAGCTCGACTCGATCTACGACCGCTACCACCAGGTCGCACGGCTCTCCAAGCACGCCGGCGGCATCGGCCTCTCGTACAGCCGCATCCGTTCCCGCGGCTCCCTGATCCGCGGCACCAACGGCCACTCCAACGGCATCGTCCCGTTCCTGCGGACCCTCGACGCCTCCGTAGCCGCCGTCAACCAGGGCGGCCGGCGCAAGGGCGCGGCCTGCGTCTACCTGGAGACGTGGCACGCGGACATCGAGGAGTTCCTGGAGCTGCGCGACAACACCGGCGAGGAGGCGCGGCGCACCCACAACCTCAACCTGGCGCACTGGATCCCGGACGAGTTCATGCGCCGCGTGGAGGCCGACGCCGACTGGTCGCTGTTCTCGCCGGTGGACGCGCCCGAGCTGGTCGACCTGTACGGCGAGGAGTTCGACGCCGCGTACCGGGCGGCCGAGGCGGCGAGCCTGGCGGTCAAGCAGATCCCGGCGCGGGTCCTGTACGCCCGCATGATGCGCACCCTCGCACAGACCGGCAACGGCTGGATGACGTTCAAGGACGCCGCCAACCGCACCGCGAACCAGACCGCCGAGCCGGGCCGGGTCGTGCACTCCTCGAACCTGTGCACCGAGATCCTGGAGGTCACCGACGACGGCGAGACGGCCGTCTGCAACCTCGGCTCCGTGAACCTCGCGGCGCACCTGGGCAGAGACGTCGGCGACGGGGCAGAGGCGATGGACTGGGAGCGGCTCGACCGTACGGTCCGTACGGCCGTCACCTTCCTCGACCGCGTCGTGGACATCAACTACTACCCGACCGAGCAGGCCGGGAACTCCAACTCCCGCTGGCGGCCGGTGGGCCTGGGCCTGATGGGCCTCCAGGACGTCTTCTTCCGGCTGCGGCTGCCCTTCGACTCCCCCGAGGCCAAGGCGCTGTCCACCCGGATCTCCGAGCGGATCATGCTCGCCGCGTACGAGGCGTCCGCCGACCTCGCGGAGCGGCACGGCCCGCACCCGGCGTGGTCCGCGACCCGTACCGCGCGCGGCGTGCTCCACCCGGACCACTACCCCGACGCCGAGCCGACGTGGGCCGACCGGTGGGCGGCGCTGCGCGCCCGTATCGCCGTCACCGGCATGCGCAACTCGCTGCTGCTGGCCATCGCGCCGACGGCCACGATCGCCTCGATCGCGGGCGTGTACGAGTGCATCGAGCCGCAGGTCTCCAACCTCTTCAAGCGCGAGACGCTGAGCGGCGAGTTCCTCCAGGTCAACGCCTATCTGGTGGAGGACCTGAAGAAGCTCGGCGTGTGGGACCGCACCACGCGGGACGCGATGACGGAGGCCAACGGGTCGATCCAGGAGCTGGGCTGGATTCCGGCGGAGGTGCGCGATCTGTACCGCACCGCGTGGGAGATCCCGCAGCGTTCGCTGATCGACATGGCGGCGGCCCGTACGCCGTACCTGGACCAGAGCCAGTCGCTGAACCTGTTCCTGTCCTCGCCGACGATCGGCAAGCTCAGCTCGATGTACGCGTACGCCTGGAAGCGCGGCATCAAGACCACGTACTACCTGCGGTCGCGCCCGGCGACGCGGATCGCGCAGTCGGCGCGTGCGTCGGTCCCGGCGACGGCTCCCGCTCCTGTTCCCGCCCAGCAGGCCGACCCCGAGGCGATCGCCTGCTCCCTGGAAAACCCCGAGTCCTGCGAGGCATGCCAGTAATGACGACAGCACCTGAGAAGACGACGGCCGATCAGGCCGCAAAGCCCGCCAAGAACCTCCTGGATCCGGGCTTCGAACTCACCCTGCGCCCGATGCGTTACCCGGACTTCTACGACCGCTACCGCGACGCGATCAAGAACACGTGGACGGTGGAGGAGGTCGACCTCCACTCGGACGTCGCCGACCTCGCCAAGCTCTCGCCGGGCGAGCAGCACATGATCGGGCGGCTGGTGGCGTTCTTCGCGACCGGCGACTCGATCGTGTCGAACAACCTCGTCCTGACGCTGTACAAGCACATCAACTCCCCCGAGGCGCGGCTGTACTTGTCGCGGCAGCTCTTCGAGGAGGCCGTGCACGTCCAGTTCTATCTGACGCTGCTCGACACCTATCTCCCGGACCCGGAGGACCGCGCGGCGGCCTTCGACGCGGTGGAGGAGATCCCCTCCATCCGGGAGAAGGCGCAGTTCTGCTTCAAGTGGATGGACTCGGTCGAGAACATCGACCGCCTGGAGTCGAAGGCGGACCGCCGCCGGTTCCTGCTCAACCTCATCTGCTTCGCCGCGTGCATCGAGGGATTGTTCTTCTACGGGGCCTTCGCCTACGTCTACTGGTTCCGCTCGCGCGGCCTGCTGCACGGCCTGGCGACCGGCACCAACTGGGTGTTCCGCGACGAGACCATGCACATGAACTTCGCGTTCTCGGTCGTCGACACGGTGCGTGAGGAGGAGCCGGACCTCTTCGACGACGAGTTGGAGCGCCAGGTCACCGACATGCTCAAGGAGGCCGTGGAGGCGGAGCTCCAGTTCGGCCGCGACCTGTGCGGCGACGGCCTCCCCGGCATGAACACCGAGTCGATGCGCGAATACCTCCAGTGCGTAGCCGACCAGCGCCTCCAGCGCCTCGGCTTCCCGCCCGTATACGGCTCGGAGAACCCCTTCTCCTTCATGGAGCTCCAGAACGTGCAGGAACTGACGAACTTCTTCGAGCGCCGGGCGTCGGCTTACCAGACGGCGGTGGAGGGCTCGGTCTCCTTCGACGACGACTTCTGATCGGTTTCTGTCATGAGGTGAGCTGAGCGC
>NZ_JBHVHQ010000755.1:0-4240 GCF_042800135.1 Streptomyces sp. NPDC057654
GGCCAGCTCGGCCGGTGGCGGCATGCCCGCTGGTGGGCGGGGCGCCGGGCGGGAGCCGCGGTTCGCCACGGCCCGGCGGGCTGCGGCGATCGGCGCTTGGGGGACGAGTCGGAGCCGGGAGTCGCGCGGAGTACGGGACGTCACAGGAGCAGTCTTGCCGTTGACGCTCCGAAAACCCAATCGGAATGCCCGATGGGGATCTTCGCCGCGGTGCGCGACGGTGTCCGGGGCGCTACATGAGCGGTGTCATGAAGCGCCGCAGGGCTTCTTCGTAGCCCTGCGGATCAGCGTTCCACATCGCGGCGTGCGGCGCGTGCGGAACGGTGTGAAGCGTGATCAGTTCGGGTCGCGCGGCGGCCAGTTCGCGGGAGGCGTCCCAGGGGGCGAGGGTGTCGTCCGGGCCGTGCACGATCAGGGTCGGCACGTCCAGGCGCGCGGCCTCGGCGGCGGCGTCCGTGCGGTCGCCGGTGAGCAGGCCCGTACGGCCCTGGGCGGCGCGTACGGCCAGCGGCAGCAGGGCGGCGGGGGTGTGCCGGGCGGCGGCCGTGGCGCGCAGCGTGGCCTGCCAGTCGAGCACCGGGGAGTCCAGGACGACGCCGCTGACGCGGTGGCGCAGCGCGGAGCCGGTGGCGGCGCGCAGCGCCATGGTGGCGCCGGTGGAGAAGCCGTGCAGGACGACGCCGCGGGCGCCGTAGCGCACGGCGAAGCGGATCGCGGCGTCCAGGTCGCGCCATTCGGTGTCGCCGAGGCGGCCGATGCCGTCCGGCTGGCGGGGCGCGCCGGGGTCGCCGCGGTAGGCGAGGTCGAGTACGGGCAGCTGCTGGCCGTGCAGGAACGGCATGACGACCATGGGGTGTTCGCGGGTGGTGCCGAGGCCGTGGGCGGTGATGACCCAGATGTCCCGCGCGCCGGGCACGAACCAGGCGGGCAGCGTGCCGAGTTCGCCGGGCACTTCTACGTCGGCGTGGTCGAGGCCGAGCGCGTCGCGCGGGTCGCCGACGTGCACCTGGGGGGTGAACCGCAGGCGCAGGCCGGGTTCGAGTCTTCCGTGGACGACGCGTTCGAGGCGGCGGACGACGCAGGCGGCGGGGGCCGGTGCGCCCTCGATGACGGGTCCGACGACGGCGTGGACGCCGGGGCCGGTGAGTCCGTACGTGCCGGGGCGCAGCGAGGCGAGGGCACGGCTCAGGGTGATCTGGCCGGCCGCGATGGCGTGCACGGTGAGCTGCGGCTCGCCCGGCAGGGGGCGGCCCGGCACGGGTTTGAGGGCAGCATCGCTGGCGTACCGGCCGGCCGCCACGGCGGCGGCCCCGGCACCGAGCACGGTGGTGACGGCCGCGGCCGCCGCTGTACGCAGGCGCATCCTCCTCAGTGTGGGCGCGTGCGGGCGGCCCGGCCAGTGGGCGGGCGCGGGCGGGTGACGCGGGGGCCGCCGGGCCGGGGCCGGAACGCGCCGGAACCCGCCGCGGCGCTTCGGCCCGGGCCGAGCGCGTACGGCTCGGCTCTCAGTTCCCCTGTCCGTAGCCCCGCAGCTTCTCCGTCACCTGCTGGAGCTGTTCGGCGGTCAGAAGGGTGGGGGTACGGCCCGGCAGGGCGCTGGCGGTGAGCCAGACGCGGCACATCCAGTCGAGCTGGGCGGTGCGGTCGTAGGCCTGGTCGAGGGCGTCGCCGTAGGTGACGGTGCCGTGGTTCTGGAGGAGGCAGCCGGTGCGGCCGTGGAGGGCGCTGAGCATGTTCTCGGCCAACTCCTGGGTGCCGTAGAGGGCGTAGGGGGCCACGCGGACGGGTCCGCCGAGCGCGGCGGCCATGTAGTGGATCAGCGGCAGCTCGGGAACGAGCGTGGAGACGGCGGTGGCGTGTTCGGCGTGGGTGTGGACGACGGCCGCGGCGGGTGTTTCGCGGTAGAGCGCGAGGTGCATGGGGAGCTCGCTGGTGGGGACGAGCTCGCCGAGCACCTGGCGGCCGTCGAGGTCGACGGCGACGGCGTCGTCAACACCGAGCCTGTCGTAGGGGACACCGCTGGGGGTGACGAGGATCAGGTCGCCGGCGCGGGCGGAGACGTTGCCCGAGGTGCCGACGACGAGCCCGTCGGCGACCGTCCTGCGGGCGGTGGCCACCACGGCGGCCCAGGTCTGTTCCACCTTCGTACGGTCCGTCATGAGTCTTCGCCTCCGCTGGGTTCCTTGGATTCCGTGCGCCGGGGTCCGCTTCCGTCGCGCGATGGTACGGGCGGTGCGCCGCCCGTGGGGTGTGGTGCGGGCGCGGGCGGCCGGAGGACTCCAAAGGGATGGCGTCAAGGGGGGCGCGGCGGCGGGCGGCACTGTAGCGCGGACTCCGGGCGTCCGGAATCCGCTATATAGGGCCTGATAAGCGACTTACTGTGATTGGCTGGTGATCGACGGTGTTGGTCATGACATCCACTAACCTTGCGGGGATTTGTCATGCACTCCGCCTTCTGGGGGGAATCATGGACCATGACAACCATCCGCCGCGGCGGGGCAGGCTGATCGCCGCCTCCGCCTCCGCCGCCGCGCTCGCTCTCGGGGCCGCCGTCCTCGCCGAGAGCACCCCGGCCGCCGCCGCGACCAGGCCGCACGGCCACGACGTGTCCTCGCACCAGAAGAACGTCAGCTGGCCGGCGGTCCGCGCCGGCGGCGCGAGCTTCGTCTATGTGAAGGCCACGGAAGCCACGAACTACCGCAATCCGTACTTCACGCAGCAGTACAACGGCTCGCGGCAGGCCGGGCTGCTGCGCGGCGCGTACCACTTCGGGGTGCCCAGCCAGTCCTCGGGCCGCGCGCAGGCCGCGTACTTCCTGCGGCACGGCGGCGGGTGGCGGGCGGACGGCTGGACGCTGCCGCCCGCGCTGGACATCGAGGGGAATCCGTACGGCAAGAGGAAGTGCTACGGGCTGAACCGCACGGAGATGGTCCGCTGGATCTCGTCCTTCAGCGGCGAGGTGCGGCGGCGTACGGGCCGCCATCCGGTGATCTACACGACCGCCCGCTGGTGGAACAGCTGTACGGGCGGCAGCCGGGCCTTCGGGGCGAACCATCCGCTGTGGCTGGCGAGCTGGCACGGCTCGCCGGGGCCGATGCCCGCCGGCTGGTCGTTCGCGACCTTCTGGCAGCACGCGAACCGCGGCGTGCTCCCCGGCGACCAGGACGTGTTCAACGGCACGATGAAGGGGCTGCGGCGGCTCGCCTCCGGTTGATCCACCGGCCATAGCCCATGCCCCGCACCGCCGTGGCGCGACTCCCCCGACACCGGGCGCCGCGCCACTCCGGTCGGCGTCACCACCACGCCCGACCCAGTTCACCTTCCGTTCATCAAGGCTCTTTAGGTTCGCCGCGTCACTGCCCATCAAACTGATTGCCTGGGTGAATGGAACACATCACGCTTCTCATCGGGATCGTGATCGTCACGGCCTTGGTGTTCGACTTTACGAACGGCTTCCACGACACGGCCAACGCCATGGCCACCACCATCTCCACCGGCGCCCTGAGCCCCCGTATCGCGGTGGCGATGTCCGCGGCGCTGAACCTCGTCGGCGCGTTCCTCTCCGTCGAGGTGGCCAAGACCATCTCCGGCGGGATCATCGACGAGAGCGCGGGCATCAGGCCCGAAGTGATCTTCGCGGGGCTGGTCGGCGCGATCGTCTGGAACCTGCTGACCTGGCTGGCCGGGCTCCCCTCCAGCTCCTCGCACGCCCTCTTCGGCGGCCTGATCGGCGCGACCCTGGTCTCGGTGGGCACCGGCGGGGTCAACGGCGACGCCGTCATCATGAAGGTCGTCATCCCGGCAGTGGCCGCCCCCTTCGTCGCGGGCCTCGCCGCGCTCCTCGCGACCCGGCTGACGTACCGCCTCGCCCGAGGCCGCGACGAGCGGGACACCGCCAAGGGGTACCGCGCGGGCCAGATCGCCTCCGCCGCCCTGGTCTCCCTCGCCCACGGCACCAACGACGCGCAGAAGACCATGGGCGTGATCACCCTCGCGCTGGTCACCGGCGGCGTCGTCGCCCCGCACTCCGACCCGCCGCTGTGGGTCATCGTCTCGGCCGGCCTCGCCATCGCGCTCGGCACGTACCTGGGCGGCTGGCGGATCATCCGCACCATGGGCAAGGGCATCACCGACATCCAGCCGCCGCAGGGCTTCGCCGCCCAGACCGGCGCGGCGGCCGTCATCCTCTCCTCCTCGCACCTCGGCTTCGCGCTCTCCACCACCCAGGTCTGCTCCGGCT
>NZ_JBHVHQ010000756.1:0-4236 GCF_042800135.1 Streptomyces sp. NPDC057654
ACTCACGGGGAGGCTCCTCGCTCAGCAGCGCCACGACCTCGGCCGCCCGTCGCGGGCCGACCTCGGGCGCCCCGTCCAGAAGGGCCCGTGCGAGCCGGGGGTGCAGCCCGAGCCGGGCCATCCGACCGCCCCGCCGCGTGGCGCGGCCGTCCGCTCCCACCGCGCCGATGGCGCTCAGCACCTCCCGGGCGGCGGCCAGCGCACCGGCCGGGGGCGGATCGAGCAGGGCGAGCCCCGACGCGTCCGGGTCGCCCCAGCAGGCGGCCTGCAACGCGAACGCCGTCAGGTCCGCGACCGTGATCTCCGGGGCCGGGAAGCGCGGCAGCCGCGCGTCGTCGGCCTCCGTCCAGCAGCGGTAGACGACGCCCGGAGCCTCACGCCCCGCCCGTCCGGCCCGCTGTCGCGCGGCGGCGCGGGAGGCCCGTACGGTCGTGAGCGCGCTCAGCCCCCGCGCGTGGTCCGTGCGGGGCTCGCGGGCCAGCCCCGAGTCCACCACGACGCGCACCCCCGGCACCGTGAGGCTCGATTCGGCGACCGACGTCGCCAGGACCACCCGCCGCCCGGCTCCGCCCGCGAGGACCGCGTCCTGCACGGCGGCCGGCGCGCGGCCGTGCACCTGGAGCACCTCGGCCCCGAGCGCTTCCGCGCCACCCAGCAGCCCGGCGACCCGGCCGATCTCGCCGACGCCCGGCAGGAAGCACAGCACGTCGCCGTCCCGTTCGCGCAGCGCCCGGCGCACGACCGCGGCCACGTGGTCCAGCAGGGCCGGGTCCACCCGCATCCCGTGCGGCGGCCGCACCGGGCGCCGCGGCGGGGCCCAGACGGTCTCCACGGGGTGCGCGACGCCCTCGGCCGTCACGACGGGCGCGTCGCCGAGCAGCCGGGCCCAGCCCTCCGCGTCCGTCGTCGCGGACGCCGCCACCAGCCGCAGCTCAGGCCGGAGCGCCGCCCGTACGTCCAGCAGGAAGGCGGCGGTGGTGTCGGCGTCGAGGTGCCGTTCGTGGCACTCGTCGAGCACCACGGCGTCGACGCCCGCCAACTCCTGGTCGCGTTGCAGTCGTTGCAGGAGCACACCCGTCGTCACCACCTCGACAACGGTCCGCCGTCCCGCCTTGCGCTCGCCGCGCACGGTGAACCCGACCCGCTCGCCGACGTCCTCGCCCAGCAGCCACGCCATCCGGCGGGCGGCGGCGCGGGCCGCGATCCGGCGCGGCTCGGCGACGATCACCCGGCGCGCGGGCCCGCCGCCGGCCAGCCCGGCGAGCACCAGCGGCACCAGGGTCGTCTTGCCGGTGCCGGGCGGCGCGCAGAGCACCGCCGCGCCGTGCCCGTCCAGGGCCTCGGTCAGGGCGGGCACGGCGGTGCGTACGGGCAGGCGGTCGAGCGCGTCAGTGCGGATGGTCACCGCTTCATCTTCGCAGCGGTCCCGGCCGGCGCCGGAGCCCTGTGGATAACCTCCCCTACCGCCGGGACGGCGAGGCGGGACGCCGGTGAGACAGCGAGGCGGGACGCCCGTACGACAGGGTCAGTCGCGCTCGCAGATGAAAATGGCCGTGCCGGGGATGAGGTTGCCGCGCAGCGGGGACCAGCCGCCCCACTCCTGGCTGTTCCACGCCGGCCACTCCGGCTCGACGAGGTCGACCAGGCGGAAGCCGCCGGCCACCACGTCCCGTACCCGGTCGCCCAGGGTCCGGTGGTGTTCCACGTAGACGGCGCGGCCGTTCTCGTCCTGTTCCACGTAGGGCGTGCGGTCGAAGTACGAGGCGGCGACGGAGAGCCCTTCGGGGCCCGGCTCGTCGGGGAAGGCCCACCGGACGGGGTGGGTGACGGAGAAGACCCAGCGGCCGCCGGGTCGTAGCACCCGCCGCACCTCGCGCATCACGCGCACCGGGTCGGAGACGAACGGGACGGCTCCGTAGGCCGAGCACGCGAGGTCGAACGTCTTGTCGGGGAAGGGCAGGGCCCCGGCGTCGGCCTCCACGACGGGGAACGCGGAGCCGATGCGCAGGGCGTGCTGGAGCTGCCGGTGGGAGAGGTCGAGCGCGACCGGGCGGGCGCCCTGGGCGGCCAGCCAGCGGGAGCACTGGGCCGCGCCCGCGCCGATCTCCAGGATGTCGCGGCCCTTCAGCTCGGCGGCGGGGCCGAGCAGCCCGGCCTCGGCCTCGTCGAGGCCCTCGGGTCCCCACACGAAGCGGTCGTCGCCGAGGAACCCGCCGTGCTCCTGCTGGTACTCGTCGGCGTTCCGGTCCCACCAGCCGCGGTTGGCGCGGCTGCTCTCGGCGGTTCCGGCGGCGCGCCGGGTGGCCTCCGGCTCATGCTCTTGGATCATCGTGACGCCCGTCGTACCCTTCGTTCGGGTCGTTGGCCGCGGAGCGCGGCACGACCCTTGTGGCCTCGCTGAACATGAGTTGTGCCAGGTATGGGATGTTCTGTCCTGGGTGTGCGCCTTCGCGCATTGACCGTGCCCGGCTGCCCCCGTATGCTACAAGTTGCGCTGCGGGCCTGCGCACCTCAGACGGAGCAGGTCGCGCTCGCACTTGTTGTATGTCCCCTCGGTTGTCGAGGCGCTTCCGGTTCTGCCGGAAGGTGCGCTTCTAAGGCTGTCCGGCTTCGGCAGTGCGATACCGGCTCACGGCGTAGCAGTACCTACGACTCACTGTCCGTACCGGAGCCCTTTCCCACATGACGAGCAGCACCGAGACCACCGCCACCACCCCGCAGGTTGCGGTCAACGACATCGGTAACGAGGAAGCCTTCCTCGCCGCGATCGACGAGACGATCAAGTACTTCAACGACGGCGACATCGTCGACGGCGTCATCGTGAAGGTCGACCGGGACGAGGTCCTGCTCGACATCGGTTACAAGACCGAAGGCGTCATCCCTTCCCGCGAGCTCTCGATCAAGCACGACGTCGACCCGAACGAGGTCGTCAAGGTCGGCGACGAGATCGAGGCCCTGGTTCTCCAGAAGGAGGACAAGGAAGGTCGACTCATCCTGTCCAAGAAGCGCGCTCAGTACGAGCGTGCCTGGGGCACGATCGAGAAGATCAAGGAAGAGGACGGGATCGTCACCGGTACCGTCATCGAGGTCGTCAAGGGTGGTCTCATCCTCGACATCGGCCTCCGTGGCTTCCTGCCGGCGTCTCTCGTCGAGATGCGCCGCGTCCGCGACCTCCAGCCCTACGTGGGCAAGGAGCTCGAAGCCAAGATCATCGAGCTGGACAAGAACCGCAACAACGTGGTCCTGTCCCGCCGTGCCTGGCTTGAGCAGACCCAGAGCGAGGTCCGCCAGACCTTCCTCACGACCCTGCAGAAGGGCCAGGTCCGCTCCGGCGTCGTCTCCTCGATCGTCAACTTCGGCGCGTTCGTGGACCTCGGCGGCGTCGACGGTCTGGTGCACGTCTCCGAGCTCTCCTGGAAGCACATCGACCACCCCTCCGAGGTCGTCGAGGTCGGTCAGGAAGTCACCGTCGAGGTTCTCGACGTGGACATGGACCGCGAGCGCGTGTCCCTGTCGCTCAAGGCGACGCAGGAAGACCCGTGGCAGCAGTTCGCCCGGACCCACCAGATCGGTCAGGTCGTCCCGGGTAAGGTCACCAAGCTCGTTCCGTTCGGTGCGTTCGTGCGCGTCGACGAGGGCATCGAGGGCCTGGTCCACATCTCCGAGCTGGCCGAGCGCCACGTGGAGATCCCGGAGCAGGTCGTCCAGGTCAACGACGAGATCTTCGTCAAGGTCATCGACATCGACCTGGAGCGCCGCCGCATCAGCCTCTCGCTGAAGCAGGCCAACGAGTCCTTCGGCGCCGACCCGTCGGTGGTCGAGTTCGACCCGACCCTGTACGGCATGGCCGCGTCCTACGACGACCAGGGCAACTACATCTACCCCGAGGGCTTCGACCCCGAGGCGAACGACTGGCTCGAAGGCTACGAGCAGCAGCGTGAGGCCTGGGAGACCCAGTACGCCGAGGCGCAGCAGCGCTTCGAGCAGCACCAGGCCCAGGTCATCAAGTCCCGTGAGGCCGACGAGCAGGCCGCGGCCGAGGGTGCCGCGGCTCCCGCCGCCGGTGCCGGCGCCGGTGGCGGCAACGCCTCCGGTGGTGGCTCGTACTCCTCGGAGTCGGCGGACAACTCCGGCGCCCTGGCGTCGGACGAGGCCCTGGCCGCGCTCCGCGAGAAGCTGGCCGGCGGCCAGAGCTGACGCTCTGCTCCGCGGTAGGTAGTCGTAGCTGACTGAGGT
>NZ_JBHVHQ010000757.1:0-4232 GCF_042800135.1 Streptomyces sp. NPDC057654
TCGCCGCGCCGGACGTGACCGAGCCGCCGATCTCGGCGTTCAGGCCCTTGACGGTGCCGGAGCGGTGGGCGTTGAGGGGCTGCTCCATCTTCATCGCCTCCAGGACGACGACCAGTTCGCCCTCGGCGACCTCCTGGCCCTCCTCCACGGCGACCTTGACGATCGTGCCCTGCATCGGGGACGCGAGCGCGTCGCCCGAGGCGGCGGAGCCGGCCTTCTTCGTCGCGCGCCGCTTCGGCTTCGCGCCGCCGGCCGCGGCCGTACGGGCCAGGGACATGCCGAGCGAGGACGGGAGGGAGACCTCCAGGCGCTTGCCGCCGACCTCGACGACGACGGTCTCGCGGCCGAGGGCCTCGTCCTCGTCGACGGCCGCGCCCGCGAAGGGCTCGATGGTGTTGGCGAACTCGGTCTCGATCCACCGGGTGTGGACCTCGAACGGGCCGCTGGAGTCACGCAGCTCGGGCGCGAAGGCAGGGTCCTCGACGACCGCGCGGTGGAACGGGATGGCCGTGGCCATGCCCTCGACCGTGAACTCCGCGAGCGCCCGCTTGGCGCGCTGGAGCGCCTGGCCGCGCGTCGCGCCGGTGACGATGAGCTTGGCGAGCAGCGAGTCCCAGGCGGGGCCGATGACCGAACCGGACTCGACGCCCGCGTCCAGGCGGACGCCCGGACCGGTCGGCGCCTCGAACTTGGTCACCGTGCCGGGCGCGGGCAGGAAGCCGCGGCCCGGGTCCTCGCCGTTGATGCGGAACTCGAAGGAGTGACCGCGCAGCGCCGGGTCGTCGTAGCCCAGCTCCTCGCCGTCGGCGATCCGGAACATCTCACGGACCAGGTCGATGCCGGAGACCTCCTCGGTGACCGGGTGCTCGACCTGGAGGCGGGTGTTGACCTCCAGGAAGGAGATCGTGCCGTCCTGGCCGACGAGGAACTCGACGGTGCCCGCGCCGACGTAGCCGGCCTCCTTGAGGATGGCCTTGGAGGCCGCGTACAGCTCGGCGTTCTGCCCGTCGCTCAGGTACGGCGCGGGGGCCTCCTCCACCAGCTTCTGGTGGCGGCGCTGGAGCGAGCAGTCACGGGTCGAGACGACCACCACGTTGCCGTGGGTGTCGGCCAGGCACTGGGTCTCCACGTGCCGGGGCCGGTCGAGGTAGCGCTCGACGAAGCACTCGCCGCGGCCGAAGGCGGCCACCGCCTCGCGCACCGCGGAGTCGTACAGCTCCGGTACTTCCTCCAGCGTGCGGGCGACCTTCAGGCCGCGCCCGCCGCCGCCGAACGCCGCCTTGATGGCGATCGGCAGGCCGTGCTCCTCGGCGAAGGCGACGACCTCGTCCGACCCGGAGACCGGGTCGGGGGTGCCGGCGACCAGCGGGGCCCCGGCGCGCTGCGCGATGTGACGGGCCGCCACCTTGTCGCCGAGGTCGCGGATGGCCTGCGGCGGGGGGCCGATCCAGGTCAGCCCGGCGTCGAGGACGGCCTGGGCGAACTCCGCGTTCTCGGACAGGAAGCCGTAGCCCGGGTGGACGGCGTCCGCCCCCGACTCGGCAGCGGCGGCGAGCACCTTGGCCATGTCCAGGTAGCTGGCCGCCGGGGTGTCACCGCCCAGCGCGTAGGCCTCGTCGGCCGCGCGGACGTGCAGGGCGTCCCGGTCCGGATCGGCGTAGACGGCTACGCTCGCGATTCCGGCATCCCGGCAGGCACGGGCGACGCGGACAGCGATTTCGCCTCGGTTGGCGATGAGCACCTTGCGCACGATGGCTCCCTCCTTGAAACAAGGTGAGTTTAGGTACTGGCAACACTCTGTGCCGACCCGACTCCGGGGGTGAGCTTGCCCACACGGAGCGTGAGGCGGCAGCCGAATGTGGGCCATGGAGGCCCAACTCCCCTGGTGTCCCACGGTACGCCCGGATGGTTGGAGCGCCGGTCGTGCCGCGATGTGGTCAAGGTCTCCAGCCGCGTGCGGGGCGCGGGGCGCGGATTCTTTGTGGAGACCCTACGAACGCGCGGGGGAAAGTTTGCCCGCACCTCCGGCCTGTCCACTGGCGGTCACCGCCTGCGTCGGAACCCTTGTCCAGTGGCTTACCCATGAGTAGCGTGCCCGATGTCGAACGTACCGCGGGTAACGACGCGCTGCCCGCGCGGAATGGCAGCCGAACAGCCGGAAGGGGCGGTGGAGGTGAAGAGCAGAGCGGTAGCCGCGACGACGGCCGTGGTGCTGGTGCTGGAGGCGATCGGCATCGCCTTCCTCAACTGGTTCCTCGGCCTGGTCGTCGACAAGCAGGGCATGTCCCTCGCGGGCCTGGACCCGCACGCGATGACGGTCGGAGCCTGGGCCGCGGGCGCCGTCTTCGCCCTCTACCTCCTCCTCTGCGCCTTCGCCCTCGCCCGCACCGCCTGGCGCGACCGCGCGCCCGGCATCTTCCTGCGCATCGTGCTCATCACGTGCGCGGTGGTGCACGCGCTGCTGGGCGCTTTCGCCGTCGGGCTGGTCGGCTGGTTCGCGTTCGCGCTGATGATGGTCGTACTGGGCCTGATCGTGCTGAGCCTGGTGCTGTACGACCGGGAGCCGGACGCCGAGTCGCCCGATACGCGGCCGACGAAGGCGGGGAACCCGCACCCGGCCTGACGACCCCAGAGGACCGGCCCGTACGAACCGCCTCAGCGCCCGAGTCGAAGCGTCGGCCGGGCACGAACGGGAGGCGACGGGCTCGCAGGGGCGGGGTCCGGGACGCTGCCGTGTATTTGTGGGCCGAAGTTCCGGGTTCCTTCAAACTGCCGGGCGAGCGGCCCGTAAATATACGGTCCCGGACCCCGCCCCGGAGAGCCCGGCGCCGCACCCCGACGGACGCTCCGCCCCGTACGACCGCCCCGCGCCGAAAGACGTCAGACGCCGTGCAAGGTCAACCCCTCCGCCTCCACGGCGGCACGCCGAACCGCCTCCGTCAGCGACTCACGGCGGCGGGTGAACTCGTCCAACGGCAGAGCCGCAGAGATGGCCGTGACCGGCCGGCCACGGCCAGGACCCCCGACCCCGCCCGCCGACGCCCGTACCGGCACCGCGACGCACGCCATGCCCGGCCGCGCCTCCTCGATCTCCACGGCGAAGCCGTCCCGGCGCACGCGCCGCAGTTCGAGGTCGAACCGGTCCGGCGACGTGATCGTGCGCGGCGTCAGCCGCCGCATGCCGCGCACGGCCAAGTACTGGTGCCGCGCGGCACGCGGCAGGGCGGAGAGCAGCACCTTGCCGTGGGCGGTGGCGTGCGCCGTCGTCTCCTGGCCCACCGAGAAGACGGCGTCCGTGTCATGGATGGCCGTCGTCCCGTCCAGCACGGCGATCTCGCCGTCCCGGTACGTGCTGAAGTACGCCTCGGCCCCCGCGCCCCGCCGCACCCGCAGCAGCACCTCGTGCAGCCCGTCGTCGATCCGCATCTGCCGCTGGAAGGCGCGGTGCAGCACCGGGAGCCGGTAGCCGAGCGTGTACCCGGCGGCGGAGCGCGTGAGATGCCCGCGCGCGGTGAGCGAACCGAGGAGCGCGTACACGGTCGACAGCCCGCACCCCAGCCGCCGGGCGAGGGCCTTGGCCGTCACCGGCCCGGCCGCCTCGGCGACCGCGTCGAGCAGATCCAACGCCCGGTCGACGGACTGCGGACCGGGGGCTGCGGGCGGGGACGCGGGCATGGGTGAGTGCTTCCTCGAAGACGACGAACGACCCGCCACGTTCCCGGCGGGCCGACCTCCCAGAATCGCACAGGTCCCATGTCCCGCGGCCTGCCGCGCAGCGCCCCCGTGCAGAGCCGCTGGAGGCAACGGTGGTGACCCGACCCTGTCGCTCTCGTTGACCAAGCATGATCAAACGCATCGCAACAGCCGTAGTCCTCGCCGCGTCCGCACTTTCGATGGCTCAAGGGGTCGCTTCCGCTGCCCCCGTGCCGGGGCCGGCGGCGCCCATGCCGCCGGTGCCCACTCCTGAGGCGCCGTTGCCCACCGCGCCGCTGCCGAAGCCGATGGAGGGGGCGGAGCCGCAGTTCAGCGTGTACCCCGGGGTGTTCGACGGGGTCGAGGGCGGGGCCGGCGGCGGGCTGGCCAAGGGGACCGCCACGGCGACCAGTGAGCTGCACAAGGGGGCCGGTCAGCTGCGGAGCGGACTGGCCGGCGGGGTGGGGCAGCTGACCGGGGGGCTGTCGCAAGGGGCCGACAAGGCCCTCGGGGAGCTGAGCCGGGCCATGCCGTAACAG
>NZ_JBHVHQ010000758.1:0-4225 GCF_042800135.1 Streptomyces sp. NPDC057654
CCCCTCAAAGGGTGCGCGGCCGGGCCGTGTTGGTCAGGAGTCGTGCTTCCTGCCGCCGCTGCCGTCCGGTCGGACTCGCTCAGATCTCGCCGCGGAGCTTGGCGAGCGCCTCGGCGAGGATCGCCTCGCCGTCCGCGTCGCTGCGCCGCTCGCGTACGTACGCGAGATGCGTCTTGTACGGCTCGGTACGCGGCGGGTCCGGCGGGTTGTCCCGGTCCTTGCCTGCGGGGAAGCCACAGCGCGGGCAGTCCCAAGTGTCGGGAATCTGCGCGTCGCTGGCGAAGCTCGGCTGCGTCTCGTGCCCGTTCGAGCACCAGAAGGAGATGCGGAGGCGCGGCGCGGACTCGCCTCGCTCGGCCTCCCCCATCGGCCCCGCTCCGACCCGACTTCCTCGGATCGCGTTGCCACTTGCCACGGTCGTAACTCCCTGCGTGATGGTGCCGCGAAGCGTCAATGAGCAGCTCCGCTGCGGGCGCCCCAGTCTACGTAAGGCCCAACGCGCGTCCAGTGGCCGGAGTTACCGCCCGCCCTCGACGCAAGGCCCATGATAGGCCGCGCATGCGACGGTACGTCAGCTGTCGAGCTTCATCAGCAGGCCGAGCACGATGATGCAGATGAACCACAGCACGCCGACGGCGATGGTGATCCGGTCGAGGTTGCGCTCGGCGACCGAGGACCCTCCGACGGAGGACTGCATACCGCCGCCGAACATGTCGGAGAGGCCGCCGCCCTTCCCCTTGTGCATGAGCACCAACATCATCATCAGCAGGCTGAAGACGATGAGGGCGATCGAGAACCCCAAGACCACGGCTGGACCAACTCTCTCGGACTGAACACTTCGGACGGAAAACTGTTGTAGCTGCTGTACTGCTGGCGTACACCGGGAACGGCGCAGGGCCGGGGCGGCGTGAATACACCGGTCCCGGCCCCGACAGGGTACGACGGGCGGGGCCCATCGTCATAGCAGCCGTAGCCGCCGCCGCTGCTGCTACTGGTCGCGGAACCTGACGATCTTGACGAACTCGTCCACGTCCAGCGCCGCGCCGCCCACCAGGGCGCCGTCGACGTCCGGCTGCGCCATGATCGCCGCGACGTTGCCGGACTTCACGGAGCCGCCGTACTGGATGCGGACCTTGTCGGCCAGCTCCTGGCTGTAGAGCTCGGCGAGCCGTCCGCGGATGGCGGCGCAGACCTCCTGCGCGTCCTCGGGGGTGGCGACCTCGCCGGTGCCGATCGCCCAGACCGGCTCGTACGCGATCACGATCGTCTCGGCCTGGTCGGCGGGGATGTCCGCGAGGGCGCCGTCGAGCTGCGCGAGGGTGTGCGACACCTGGTTGCCGGCCTTGCGGACCTCCAGGCCCTCGCCGACGCAGAGGATCGGGGTGAGGCCGTTGTCGTAGGCGGCCTTGACCTTGGCGTTGCAGATCTCTTCGTTCTCGCCGTGGTACTGGCGTCGCTCGGAGTGCCCGATGGCGACGTACGTGCACTTCAGCTTGGCGAGCATGGCGCCGGAGATCTCACCGGTGTACGCCCCGGAGGCGTGCGCCGACAGGTCCTGGGCGCCGTACTTGATCTTGAGCTTGTCGCCGTCGACCAGCGTCTGCACCGACCGGAGGTCGGTGAACGGCGTCAGCACGGCGACCTCGACGGACTCGTAGTCCTTGTCGGCGAGGGCGAAGGCGAGCTTCTGGACGTGCGCGATGGCCTCAAGGTGGTTGAGGTGCATCTTCCAGTTGCCCGCCATCAGCGGGGTGCGGTCACTCACGGTGATTCAGTCCTCCAGTGCGGCGAGGCCGGGGAGCGTCTTGCCTTCGAGGTATTCGAGGCTGGCGCCACCGCCGGTCGAGATATGGCCGAAGGCGTTCTCGTCGAAGCCCAGCAGACGCACGGCCGCGGCCGAGTCGCCGCCGCCGATGACGGTGAACGCCGGGCTGTCGAGAAGCGCCTGGGCGACGGCTTTGGTGCCCTCGGCGTAGTCGGGGTGCTCGAAGACGCCCATCGGACCGTTCCAGAAGACGGTGGCCGCGTCGGCGAGCTTCGAGGCGTACAGCTTGCGGGTCTCGGGACCGATGTCCAGACCCTCCTGGTCGGCCGGGATGGCGTCCGCGGCGACCGTCGTGGGGTGGGCCGGGGCCTTGGTCTTCAGGTCCGGGAACTCCCCGGCGACCAGGACGTCGGTGGGGAGCACGAACTCCACGCCGCGCTCCTCGGCGCGCCGGAGGTAGCCCTGGACGGTGGGGATCTGGTCCTCCTGGAGCAGCGAGATGCCGACCTCGTAGCCCTGGGCCTTGAGGAAGGTATACGCCATGCCGCCGCCGATCAGGATGCGGTCGGCCTTCTCCAGCAGGTGGTCGATGACCCCGAGCTTGTCGGAGACCTTCGCGCCGCCCAGGACGACGGCGTAGGGCCGCTTCGCCTCGGCGGTGAGCTTCTTCAGGACGCCGACCTCGGTGGCGATGAGGTAGCCGGCGGCGTGCGGCAGCCGGGCCGGGAGGTCGAAGACGGAGGCGTGCTTGCGGTGCACCGCGCCGAAGCCGTCGCCGACGTACAGGTCCGCCAGCTCCGCGAGCCGGTCGGCGAACGCGCCGCGCTCGGCGTCGTCCTTGCTCGTCTCGCCCGCGTTGAAACGGAGGTTCTCCAGCAGCGTGACCTCGCCGTTCGCCAGGGCGGCTACGGTGGCCTTCGCGCTGTCGCCGACCGTGTCGGTGGCGAACGAGACGTTCTTGCCGAGCAGTTCGCCCAGGCGCGCCGCGGCCGGCGCGAGGGAGAACCGCGGGTCCGGGGCGCCCTTGGGGCGGCCCAGGTGTGAGGCGACGATCACCTTGGCGCCCGCCTCGGCGAGCGCGCTGACCGTCGGGACGACGGCGCGGATGCGCCCGTCGTCGGTGATGGCGGTGCCGTCCAGCGGCACGTTGAGGTCGGCGCGGACGAAGATCCGCTTTCCTTCGACCCCACCCTGGATGAGTTCGTCGATCGTCTTCATGGTGACTCCGTCGTAGTCAGTCATGAGACAGGGCCCGCACGACGCGTCATCGCGTCGCGCGAGCCCTGTCCTTCACATCTCGGTGCCCGGGTCAGGCAACGCTCAGAGCTGGCCGCCGACGTACGTGGTCAGGTCCACCAGACGGTTGGAGTAGCCCCACTCGTTGTCGTACCAGCCGATGACCTTGACGCTCTTGCCCTGGACCATGGTCAGGGAGGAGTCGAAGGTGCAGGAGGCCGGCCAGTTGACGATGTCCGAGGAGACGATCGGGTCCTCGGTGTACTCCAGGATGCCCTTGAGCTGGCCCTCGGCGGCCTTCTGGAACGCGGCGTTGACCTCGTCCTTGGAGACCTCCTGCTCCAGCTCGATGACCAGGTCGGTGACCGAGCCGGTGGGGACGGGGACGCGCATCGCGATGCCGTCCAGCTTGCCGGCGAGCTCCGGGATCACCAGGGCGGTCGCCTTGGCGGCGCCGGTGGTGGTCGGGATGATGTTCTCGGCGGCGGCGCGGGCGCGGCGCAGGTCCGAGTGCGGGAAGTCCAGGATGCGCTGGTCGTTCGTGTACGCGTGGACCGTGGTCATCATGCCCTTGACGATGCCGAAGTTCTCCAGGAGAACCTTGGCCATCGGCGCCACGCAGTTGGTGGTGCAGGAGGCGTTGGAGATGACGTGGTGGTTGGCCGCGTCGTACTTGTCCTGGTTGACGCCCATCACGATCGTGATGTCCTCGTCCTTGGCGGGCGCGGAGATCAGGACCTTCTTGGCGCCGGCGGCGAGGTGCTTGGAGGCGTCGGCCTTCTTGGTGAAGATGCCGGTCGACTCGATCACGATGTCGGCGCCGAGCTCGCCCCAGGGGAGCTGCGCCGGGTCGCGCTCGGCCATCGTCTTGAAGGTCTGGTCGCCGACCGTGATGGTGTCGTCGGTGTGGCTGACCTCGTGCTTCAGGCGACCCAGGATGGTGTCGTACTTCAGCAGGTGAACCAGGGTGGCGTTGTCGGTCAGGTCGTTGACACCGACGATCTGGATGTCCGCACCCTGCTCCAGCAGTGCGCGGAAGTAGTTACGACCGATACGGCCAAAGCCGTTGATGCCTACGCGGATCGTCACGAACCGATCTCCTCGTTGGTTTGCCGGTCTGGACGCCGGCGAGCTGTATGGGATGTCCCCGACCGACTCCGACCCTACCTCTCCACGGGCCGGTGAGTGACATCGAGAGCGCCCCTACGCGCCACCGGATACGAC
>NZ_JBHVHQ010000759.1:0-4227 GCF_042800135.1 Streptomyces sp. NPDC057654
GACCCGGTCGATCGGCTCGACCTCGCCCCGGTAGCGCTCCCCCGCCCGCGCGTCGAGCAGGACGCCCCGGCGGGCCAGCGCCGCCGCGTCGTCGGCCGCCAGCAGCCCCGCGGCCCCCGGCTCCGGCTCGAAGTCGCCCGCCTCGGGGGCCGGGATCTCGGTGGAGAGGGCACCGCCGGAGGCCGTCCACGCCGCGAGGCCCCCGTCCAGGACGCGTACGTCCGTATGCCCCGTCCAGCGCAGCAGCCACCAGCCGCGGGCCGCCGCCCACCCCTGGCCGCCGTCGTAGACGACCACCGCCCGGTCGGCGCGGACCCCTGCTCGGCGCATCGCGGCGCCGAAGGCCGCGACGTCCGGCAGCGGATGGCGGCCCCGCTCCCCCGCCGGTCCCGCCAGCTCGCTGTCGAGGTCGATGTAGACGGCGCCGGGGAGGTGCCCGGCCTCGTACTCCGGGCGGCCGGGCGGCCCGCCGAGCTGCCAGCGGATGTCCAGGAGAACCGGCGGGCGGGCCGCCGCCGACTCGCTCGCGAGTTCGGATGCGGTGATGATGGCATTCATAAGGACCATCCTCGCGCAGTGACCGGCGCCCGTGTCCGGCGTTCCGGCCCCGTGGCGGCGATGGGCCGATACCGGACGGCAACGGCGCCGAAACGGATGCGACATGCCGATTCGGGCAGGCTCCGGGGGGAACCCGCCAAATCCGGCGCGGCCGGGGCGCACACCACGACAGGCGGTGCGAACATCTGGACTGGCCCCGTCCCCGTACCACCCCGCGCGCCGACGACCGGCCCGGGCGACACGGCCACCACGATGGTCCGAGGAGAGAGTGACGATGACCGAGGAAGCGACTCGGCGCACCCCTGGAACGCCATGCTGGACCAGCCTCATGGTGCACAGCCTGGCCGCGACGCAGGAGTTCTACAGCGGCCTGTTCGGCTGGACGTACCACTCGGGTCCGGGGCAGCTCGGTCCGTACGTGCGCGCCGAGCTGGACGGCCGGCCCGTGGCCGGCATCGGCGAACTGCCGCCCGGCCGGCAGCTGCCGGTCTCCTGGACGACGTATCTCGCCAGCGACGACGCCGACGCCACGGCCGAGCGGATCCGGTGCTGCGGCGGCACGGTGGGCGTCGGCCCCCTCGAAGCCGAGGAGGAGGGGCGGCTGGTGATCGCCATGGACCCGTCCGGCGCGACGTTCGGCGTCTGGGAGGGCCGCCGCCACCTCGGCGCGCAGGGCGCGGGCGTGCCCGGCACGCCGGTCTGGCACGAGCTGCTGACCGCCGAGACCACGATGATCGCCAAGTTCTACGAATCCGTCTTCGGCTATGAGACCGAGGCCGTGGTGGCGGCGGACTTCGACTATCTGACGCTGAACGTGAACGGTGCTCCCGCGGCCGCGATCCACGGCGTCGGCAACGCGCTCCCGCGCGACCAGGGGCCGCGCTGGATGACGTACTTCGAGACGGCGGACACGGACGCGGCGGCCGGCCTCGTCGCCGAGCTGGGCGGGCAGGTGCTGGCCCCGCCCCGCGACGCCGCGCCGGGCCGGCTGGCCACGGTCGCGGACCCGGAGGGCGCGGTCTTCAGCCTGCTCCGCAGCGACACCCCCGCGCCGCAGGCCGGCTGAGCGCGCGGCGGCCGTACGGGCACGGGCTCAGGTTCGGACGGGCCCCCGCGCGTACGGCCAGTGCGCCTCGGCGTCCACCGGCAGGACGTCCGGGGAGAGCGCCCCGGCCCCGGCGGCCGCCGCCGTCATCCGGCGGATGTGGTGGCGGCGGCACAGCACCTCGTAGCCCACGGTGTCCTGCGCCCCGTCCACGTCGCCGACGACGACCTGCGCTCCCTCCACGACCATCTGGCCCGCCACGGTGCGGGCGTTGTGCGTGGCCCGCGCCCCGCACCAGCACAGCGCCTCCACCTGGAGCACCTCTATGCGGTCGGCGAGTTCGACGAGCCGCTGGGAGCCGGGGAAGAGCTTGGTGCGGAAGTCCGTGGTGATGCCGAACGCGAAGACGTCGAGCGCGAGGTCGTCGACGACGCGGGCCAGCTGGTCGATCTGGCCGGGGGCGAGGAACTGGGCCTCGTCGGCGATGACGTAGTCGGCCCGGCCGCCCGCGGAGAGGTGGGCGACGACGTACGCGTAGAAGTCGAAGCCGTCCGCGGCCTCGACGGCCTCGGTGACCAGCCCGAGCCGGGAGGAGAGCTTGCCCTCCCCCGCCCGGTCGTCGCGGGTGAAGATCATCCCTTGCAGGCCGCGGGCCGAGCGGTTGTGCTCGATCTGGAGGGCGAGTGTGCTTTTGCCGCAGTCCATCGTTCCGCTGAAGAACACCAGCTCGGGCATGAGGGGGTGGGGGCCTTTCGGTCGTACGGGGGCGTGGGGGATCGAGAGCCGGGGGGAACAGAGGTTCAGGGGCGTACTTCGAGGAGCGGGACGAGCTGCTCCACGGGGGTCATCGAGCCGTGCAGGCCGACCATCGCCGACTCGTTCGGCTCGGTCTGCGAGGCGACAATGGCGATGTCGTCGCGGGCGGCGGCGACGACGTCGCCGATCCGGCCGCGCACCCGCTCGTCCACGCCGTCGCCCGGCCGCCCGAACCAGCCGGCCTCGATCGCCTCGTCGCGGCCCGCCACCCACATCTGCTCGCCGAGCACCTCGCGCCAGCAGGCCAGCACATCGCCGGCCGCGCCCGGCACCGCGTACACATGGCGGCAGCGGCCCTCGCCGCCGAGGAGCGAGACGCCCGCGCCGAGCTCCCAGTCCTCGTCGAAGTCGATGCGCGACTCCGGGTCGAAGGGGACGTCGATCATGCCGTGGTCTGCGGTGATGTACAGGACGGAGCGGGGCGGCAGCTGCTCGGCGAGGCGCTGGGCGAGCCGGTCGACGTACATCAGCTGGCCGCGCCACTCGTCCGAGTCGACGCCGAAGCGGTGGCCGTTGCCGTCGACCTCGCTGTAGTAGGTGTAGACGAGCGAGCGGTCGGCGGCCCCCAGCCGGTCGGCGGAGAGGTCCATGCGGTCCTCTCCCAGCTGCCGGCCGTGGAACGTGCCGCCGCTGAGCGCGATCTTGGTCAGCGGGGTGTGCTGGAAGTCCGGGGCGGACACCTGGCAGGTGTGCACGCCCGCGGCGTCGGCGAGCTGGAAGACCGTGGGGTAGGGCTGCCACACATACGGGTCGGTCCAGGGCCGCCAGCGCAGCTGGTTCATCAGCCGGTCGGTGGCCGGGTCGCGGACCGTGTAGCCGGGGAGGCCGTGCGCGCCGGGCGGCAGCCCGGTGCCGACGGAGGCCAGCGAGGTCGCCGTGGTGGAGGGGAAGCCCGCCGTCATCGGCTGCCCCGTGCCGTTCATGGAGCTGCCGAGCAGCGAGTGCAGGAACGGGGCCTCGGCGGGGTGGGCCTTCAGCAGCTCCCAGCCGAGGCCGTCGATCAGGAAGACGCAGACGCGGTCGGCGGGCTCCAGCTGGAGGCCGGAGGTGATGCCGGGGACCTCCAGGCCCGCCGCGACGGCGGGCAGGAGGTCGGACAGGGCGCCCGTGCCGTAGCGCGGGAGGGGGGCGGAGCGGGGGTCGAGCGGGTTCGGGTCCTGCCAGGAGGTGGCGGGGCCGGAGGCGTAACCAGTCATCAGCGGCCGGTCGCCGCCGTCGCCTCGGACAGGGACTGCGCGAACGCCAGGGTCTGGCGCACGGTGTCGGGCCCGTCCCCCGCCTCGCTGACGCGCAGGCTCAGGTCGTCGGCGGTGGAGGAGCCGGTGTAGCCGTGGTCGGCCTCGCAGTTGGGGTCGCCGCAGGCGGCGGGCTCCAGGTCGAGGCGGGAGACCGCGCCCCAGCCGATGGTCAGCACGACTTCGCGGGGCAGGGTGCCGGGGGTGTACGACTCGGGGTTGGCCACGACGCGGCTGAGCACCACCGAGGAGATCCGGCCGAGCTTCACGGACTCGGTGGACGTGGTGGCGTATGGCGACGGCGAGGTGCCGTCGGCCGCCTGCTCGTCGGTGTGGCTCACGATGAAGCGGGTGTCGGTCAGCACGAGGACCGTGACATGCCGTCGGACCTCGTTGGAGTCGAAGGTCGTCTCCTGATGAACCAGGTAGGACACGACCGGCTCACCGCCCACGGCGGCCTCCACCGCCTCGGCCACGAGGGCCGGGTAGTAGCCGCTGCGCTCGATCGCCGCGCGCAGCCCTTGGGTCGTCGTACCGGTCTTCGCCATACGCCCATCCTACGGGGCGTATGGG
>NZ_JBHVHQ010000760.1:0-4215 GCF_042800135.1 Streptomyces sp. NPDC057654
GCCCTCGGCTTTTGCGGCACGTACCGCGAGCGGTACGGTCAGCGGTCGGGAGCACGAGGAGAGAGGGCGTCGATGGCGATTGCCAAGGCCGAGCGGCTGATGAATCTGGCGCTGTGTCTGCTGGGGACCCGCCGCCCGCTCAGCAAGCGGGAGCTGCGGAGTTCCATCGAGGCCTACTTGGAGGCGTTCGGTCCGGGGAACGGCGGGGGAGCGGGGTCGGGCGCGGCCCTACGGTCGGGCGCGCTGTCGTCCGGCGGCGGCGACGAGTCCTTCAACCGGATGTTCGAACGGGACAAGGAGGATCTGCGTGAGCTCGGTCTGATCATCGAGACCGTCGACATGGTCGACGGCGACACCGGTTATCTGGCCCGCCGCGACAGCAACCGTCTTCCCGCCATCACGCTCGACGCCGAGGAGGCCGCGGCGCTGGGTCTCGCCGCGAAGGTCTGGCAGCAGGCCCGGCTCGCGGGGGCGGCCAGCGGTGCGCTCCAGAAGCTGCGCGCCGCCGGGATGCCGCTCGCCGACGCGGATCCGTACGAGAGTCCGGGCGCCCTCGAACCGCGGATCGCCGCCCACGAGGCCGCCTTCGAGCCGTTGATGCTGGCAGCCCGTGACCGTCGGCCCGTCGTCTTCGAGTACCGCAAGGTGAACGCGGCCCGTCCTGAGCAGCGCCAGGTCGAGCCGTGGACGCTGGAGTTCTGCCGCGGCCACTGGTATCTGGCGGGCTGGGACCGCGACCGGGGCGCCGAGCGGGTCTTCCGGCTCTCGCGCATCACCGGTAAGGTCCGCTCCCGTGCCGCCGCCTTCACCGCCCCCGTGCCCGATCACGTGACCGTCCGCGAGACGGTGGAGAGCTGGGCCGGTGAGAACGCCACCGCGACGGCCCGCATCAAGCTGCGTGCCGGACACGGCTACCCGCTGCGCGCCAAGGCCCTCGCCACCCACGCCCTGACAGACGGCTGGGACGAGCTGGAGGTTCCGTACGGACATGGACTGGATGCCTGGCTCGTGGAGTTCGGCCCCGATGTGATCGTGCTGGAACCCGCCGAGCTGCGGACCGACGTCATCGACCGGCTGCGCGCCGTCGCCACGGGCTGAGAGGTACACACAGCGAAATGGCCAATGCTATCGACCAGACCCGCCGGATGCTCTCGCTGGTGACCTATCTGCGCGAGCGCCCCGGCGCGCGCGTCACGGACGTCGCCCGTGCCTTCGGCATCTCCGAGGACGAGCTGATCTCCGACCTCGACGTGCTGCCCATGTGCGGTACGAGTTTCCGCGGCGGCGATCTCCTGGACATCGACACGGACGGCGACCGCATCTGGTGGCACAATCCCGACGATGTCGCGGAGCCGCTGCGGCTCGCGGCCGACGAGGCGACCGCGCTGCTGGTCGCCGCGCGCGCCGTCGCGACCCTGCCGGGGCTGCGCGAGGGCGACCGGCAGGCGTTGTTGCGCGCGACCGCGAAGCTGGAGGCCGCGGCGGGGGAGGCGGCGGGGGCCAGTTCCCGGCTGTCGGTGACCTTCGAGTCCGAGGGCGGCGTCTTCGCGGACGTCGACCGGGCCATCGCCGAGCGCCGCCGGCTGTGGCTGCGCTACTACTCGCCCGCCCGCGACGAGCTGACCGAGCGCGAGGTCGATCCGATCCGGCTGTTCGCCGTCGGCCATACGTACGTGGAGGCGTGGTGCCGGCTCTCCGAGGCGCGGCGTACCTTCCGTCTCGACCGGGTCGCGGAGATCAAACTGCTCGACGAGCCCAGCGATCCGCCGCCCATCGAGCTGCGGGACCTGTCCGAGGGGCTGGTGCAGCCGGCTGCCGAGGATCCCGAGGTGGTCGCCGAGGTGGGGCCGGGCGGCCGGTGGGTCGCCGAGTACTACCCGCACGACAGTGCGGAGGAGCTGCCCGGCGGCGGTCTGCGGATCACGTTGCGCACTCCGGACCCCGCGTCGCTGCGCAGGCTCGCGTTGCGGCTCGGCGGGGACGGGCGGATCGTCTCGCCGCGGGCGCTGGCCGACAGTGCGCGCGCGGCGGCCCGCGAGGCCCTCGCGGCGTACGGCGAGTGACACGAGTGGCGCGCGGGCGGCAGGGCTTACAGAAGTCGCAGAAATCGCAGAAGTCGGCGAGGCCGGAGAAGGGGTCGTGATGACGGCGATGACGACGACGGCGGCGGTGCTCTTCAAGGCCGCCTGCCCCGACTGCCGGGGCTGCTTCGAGCTGGGCGCGGGGGCGCTGCGTCTGGCGATCGGCGCGAGCCGCCGCACGACCTTCTACTCCTTCACCTGCCCCGACTGCGGCGCCGCGGTCCGCAAGCCGGCGGGCGAGCGGATCATCGAGCTGCTCACCGGCGGCGGTGTCTCGACCCTGCGGCTGCACTCCACCGTGTGAGCGCCTGCCCCGCCCCCGCCCGTTAGGCTCCTTCTCATGCTCTGGCCCATGATCGCCATCGTTCTCGGCTTCTGCGGGATCGCCGTGCTCGGCGTCCTCGCGATGCGCGTCTTCACCGAAGTGCGGCGGCTGGCCCGGCAGGTCGACACGGCCTCGCGGCGCATCTCCCGGGCCGCCGAGGACCTCGAACGGGCGGCCGCGCCGCTGGCCTCGCACGCCTCACACACCTCGCAGACCCTGCGCTCGGAGTGAGCGTCGCGTACTGCTGTGCGGGTGCCGCGGACGGTACGCTGGGATGCTGGCGGCGCTGATTCCGAGGCGGGAGGCGGAATCCGGAGTACGCACAGGGATTGCCCGGCGTTCACCCCTGCGCGTTACGATCGCTGCCAGCACGGCGGAGCCGGACGCCTGTCCGACTGGCCCCACAGACCCATTCCATGCCGCCTCGGTGAGAAGGTAACGCTTATGTTTGGCAGGCTCGGTGCACCCGAGATCATCCTCATTCTTGTCGTCGTGATCCTGCTGTTCGGCGCGAAGAAGCTTCCGGACATGGCGCGCTCGCTCGGCAAGTCCGCGCGGATTCTCAAGAGTGAGGCCAAGGCCATGAAGTCGGAGGGCGGGGACAAGTCGGCCGCCCCGGCCGACCCGCCGCACGACGCCGCCCAGCCGCCCCGTACGATCAAGGCCGCTCCCGGCGACGTGACCGGCGCCCGTCCGGTGGCCGAGCCGACCGACAGCACGACGCAGCGCTGACCGAGGGCCGACTTCGAGGCGGCCGCCCCAGCGCTGCCGCCGGACGCACGAGATAGGGACGTGGGTTGCTCAAGCCTGCCCGCAAGAAGGAGAAGGACCCCGAGGGGCGGATGCCGCTCGCGGAGCACTTGCGCGAGCTGCGCAACCGTCTCGCCAAGGCTGTGCTCGCGATCGTCGTCGTCGCGATAGTCGCGGCCTTCTATTACAAGGACATCGTCGAGCTCTTCAAGCAGCCGATCGAGGACGCGATCGGCTGCAAGGTCTCGTTCGCGGAGCTCGCCACCAAGGACAAGCGGCAGACCTGCGGAAACATCACGATGTCCGGCCTCATGGGCCCGTTCTCGCTGATGATCAAGGTGTCGCTGATGTCCGGCCTCGTGGTGGCGAGCCCGGTCTGGCTGTACCAGCTGTGGGCCTTCCTCGCGCCGGGGCTGCACCGCACCGAGAAGAAGTACGCCCTGAGCTTCGTCGCCGCGGGCGCCCCGCTCTTCGCGGCCGGCGGCTTCTTCGCGTACAAGATCATGCCCGCCGCGTCCACGGTCCTCATCGAGTTCACGCCGTCGGGCGTGGACAACCTGCTGCCCCTCGACGAGCTGATCGACTTCATCACCCGCCTGGTGGTCGTCTTCGGTCTCTCCTTCGAGCTGCCGCTGCTGCTGGTGATGCTCAACCTCGGCGGCATTCTCACCGGCCGCCGGATGCTCGGCTGGTGGCGCGGCATGATCATGGGCGTCACGGTCTTCGCGGCCGTCGCCACCCCGAGCGTGGACCCCTTCTCGATGCTCATGCTGGCGGTCCCGATCGTCATGCTCTACTTCATCGCCGTGTTCATCGCGCTGTTCAACGACAAGCGGAAGCGGGCCGCCAACCCCGACGCCGATCTCGACCCCGACGAGGCGTCCGACCTCGATCTCACGCCGCTGGACACCGGCGAGATCGAGCCGGTACGGGCCGGCAAGGCGCTCCCCGGCCAGTCCGGCGGCGACGCCGACAGCGGTACGGGCGCCGAGCCGACGCGGCGCGGCGGGTACGACGACGCCACCTGATCCGGCTTCTTCCCGGCCCAAGGGCCGCGGG
>NZ_JBHVHQ010000761.1:0-4215 GCF_042800135.1 Streptomyces sp. NPDC057654
CGCCAGGGGAGGGTGGGCGGAGCCGCATCCCGCGGTTCTCCGACAGCGGCTCGTTCACGGCGGTGCGTTCGCAGCGGTTCTTTTCCAGCGTTTCGTTCACAGCGTGTGGTCTACAGAGGAGAGAGCGTGCCCGAGCTGCCCGAGGTCGAGGTCGTCCGGCGCGGGCTGGACCGGTGGGTCCGCGGCCGTACCGTCACCTCCGTCGAGGTGCTGCACCCGCGCGCCATCCGCCGCCACGTCGCCGGACCCGCCGACTTCGCCGCCCGGCTGACCGGCCACCGCATCGGCGAGCCGCGCCGCCGCGGCAAGTACCTCTGGCTGCCGATGGAGAGCGCCGACGCGCTCTCCGTACTCGCCCACCTCGGCATGAGCGGCCAGCTCCTCGTCCAGCCGCACGACGCCCCCGACGAGAAGCACCTGCGTGTCCGCGTCCGCTTCGCCGACGCGGACGGCACCGAACTGCGCTTCGTCGACCAGCGCACCTTCGGCGGGCTCTCCCTGCACGACGCCGTCCCCGGCGACCCGGACGGCCTCCCGGACGTCATCGCGCACATCGCCCGCGACCCGCTGGACCCCGCCTTCGACGAGGCCGCCTTCCACGCCGCGCTGCGCCGCCGCCGTACGACCGTGAAGCGCGCGCTGCTCGACCAGTCGCTGATCAGCGGCGTGGGCAACATCTACGCCGACGAGGCGCTGTGGCGCTCGCGGCTGCACTACGAGCGCCCCACCGCGACTCTCACCCGCCCCCGCGGCGCCGAACTCCTCGGCCATGTGCGCGAGGTGATGAACGCGGCCCTGGCGGTGGGCGGCACCAGCTTCGACAGCCTCTACGTCAATGTGAACGGCGAGTCGGGGTACTTCGACCGTTCCCTGGACGCGTACGGGCGCGAGGACGAGCCCTGCCGCCGCTGCGGCACCGCCATACGCCGGCGACCCTGGATGAACCGCTCCAGCTACTTCTGCCCGCGCTGCCAGCGCCCGCCGCGCCCGACGGCCACCGGGCGCTGACGAGTTTCAGGCACTGCTCCTGAAAAGCCCTCAGAAGCCGAAGTCCTGGGTCCACCAGGGGCCGCCGGGGCCGAAGTGCACTCCGACGCCCAGCTTCTTGTAGTCGCAGTTGAGGATGTTCGCCTTGTGGCCGGGGCTGTGCATCCAGGTGTCCATGACGGCCTTCGCGTCCGCCTGGCCGCGCGCGATGTTCTCGCCGCCCAGGTTCTTGATGCCGCGCTTCTTGGCCCGGTCCCAAGGGCTCTTGCCGTCCGGGTCGGTGTGGGCGAAGAAGCCCCGCTTGGCCATGTCCTCGCTGAAGTCCCCGGCGAGCGCGTCGAGCGGCTCGCTCGCGGCGACGGGGCTACAGCCGGCCTTCGCCCGCTCCTGGTTGACCAGGGCGAGGACCTGGCTGCGGGCCGCCGCGACGCGGCCGGAGGGAGCCGACGCGGACGCGGTCTGCCGGGGCGCGGCCGGGGCGTGCGCGGCGTCGTCGGTACGGGGCGGGGCTCCGGCGCGGTCCGTGGCGCCGTGGCTCGAACGCGGGTCGGTCCCCGCTCCCTTCCCGGCCTTGTCTCCGGACTCCTCCTCATCCTTCGCGGGGGAGGGCTAGGCGGACGGGGGAGCCGTGGCGGCGGGTGGCGGGGTGCGTCCATGGCGGCCCATGTGTACTGCCTTCCTTACGTGCGCTGCGCGTTGCCAGGCATCGACATGCGTCACTCGTACGGGCTAGTAGTCGTATTGAGCGGCGACTGTACGCCATGGTCATCGGGGCCGACGTGCTCCGCGGGCAATTGGCCGGTTAGCGTGCGGACATGAACGAGAATGTCCGTCTGACCGCCTGGGTCCGTGGCCATGTACAAGAGGTGGGGTTCCGGTGGTTCACCCGCGCCAACGCGCTCCGTATCGGGGATCTCACCGGATTCGCCTCGAATCTCTCCGACGGCCGGGTGCAGGTCGTCGCGGAGGGCCCGCGCGAGGGGTGCGATCAATTGCTCGACTGGCTGCGTACCGGGGACACGCCCGGCCGGGTCGACGGCGTGACGGAGATCTGGGACACACCGCGCGGCGGATACGACGGGTTCGAGATCCGCTGAGCGCGCGGGCGTGCGTACGGCGGACGGGGGCGCACGAGAGGACGGCGAAACCGTTCAGTGGGCGTGATCTGAGCGTCTCGGGCATATGCGAAGGGCAGAAATGACCTGATGGTTGCCAAGTGCGCCCGCCCGTGCAAGGCTGCCCCTCGACGGATGATCTCTACGCCCCCGCGGGCCCGGGAAGAGGAAGCGCCGCGCATTGAGCCGCCGCGCGCCCCTGGGTTGCCCCTTGATACGGGGCGTGATCGTGTTGACCGTCAAACTTTTTGGTGAGACGCTGGAAGCCCCGCGCACCTTAGCTGTTTGGCATTGAACACAGTAGTGATGGCAGACACCGCGGGTGCGAATCCCTCACGACCCACACCGCTTCGGTCGGTCACTCAGTGTGGAGGACCATCCATCATGGCAAAGGCGCTTCTCGGTTACGTCGGCGGCTCCGACCCCCGAGTTCTCTCCGAGATGCGACGGCTTCAGCAGCGTGTCCAGGACCTCGAATCCGAGCTCATCCGGATTCAGGCCGAAAATGACGCGCTGTACGCCGCCGCGCACCACGGCAACTCGCTGCTCGACAGCATGGACGTACCGCAGGCGGAGCCTGCGCTGGCCTGACCTCAACCCTTACCCCAGGGTTGCCCGGGCTGCAATGTCAGCCGCTTGAGAATCCGCAAGGGACGCTTCGGCGTCCCTTCGTTTTTTCCGGCTGCTACCCACCGCCTCCTCACCGTCAGATGTGCCCTGCACCATAACCGGTGAAACCGAAAATGAAGCGGGGCGCCCCGTGCCCGCGCCGGGACCGGGTCCAGGCGGGGGCGGGCGGTAGAGTCCCACGGCGTGCATCTCAAGTCCCTGACCCTCCGAGGTTTCAAATCCTTCGCCTCGGCTACGACGCTCCGCTTCGAGCCGGGTATCACGTGCGTCGTAGGCCCGAACGGCTCCGGCAAGTCCAATGTCGTGGACGCCCTTTCCTGGGTCATGGGCGAACAAGGGGCCAAGTCGCTGCGCGGCGGCAAGATGGAAGACGTCATCTTCGCCGGAACCACCGGCCGGCCGCCGCTGGGCCGCGCCGAGGTGTCGCTGACCATCGACAACTCCGACGGCGCGCTGCCCATCGACTACTCGGAAGTCACCATCACGCGGATCATGTTCCGCAATGGCGGCAGCGAATACCAGCTCAATGGCGATACGTGCCGGCTGCTCGACATCCAGGAACTGCTCTTCGACTCCGGTATCGGCCGCGAAATGCACGTCATCGTCGGCCAGGGCCAGCTGGACTCCGTTCTGCACGCCGATCCGATGGGGCGGCGCGCCTTCATCGAGGAGGCGTCCGGAGTTCTCAAACACCGCAAGCGCAAGGAGAAGGCGCTGCGGAAACTCGACGCGATGCAGGCCAATCTCTCGCGCGTACAGGATCTGACCGATGAGTTGCGCAGACAGCTCAAACCGCTCGGGCGGCAGGCCGCCGTCGCACGCCGGGCGGCCGTTATCCAGGCCGATCTGCGCGATACCAGGCTGCGGCTGCTCGCCGACGACCTCGTGACCTTGCGCGAGGGGCTGCGCGCCGAGATCGAGGACGAGGCGGCGCTCAAGGCGCGCAAGGACGCCGCCGACGCGGCGCTGAAGGCGGCGCTCCAGCGCGAGGCGGAGCTGGAGGAGCGGGTGCGTACGCTCGCGCCGCGGCTCCAGCGGGCGCAGCAGACCTGGCACGAGCTGTCGCAGCTCGCCGAGCGGGTGCGCGGGACGATCGGGCTGGCCGACGCCCGCGTCAAGAGCGCGACCGCGGCCCCCGGCGAGGAGCGGCACGGCCGCGACCCCGAGGACATGGAGCGCGAGGCGGCCCGGATCCGTGAGACGGAGGCCGAGCTGGAGGCCGCGCTGGAGGCGGCGAGCCGGGCGCTGGACGACACGATGGAGCACCGCGCCGAGCTGGAGAGCCGGCTGGCGCAGGAGGAACGGCGGCTGCGCGACGTCGCGCGCGCCATCGCCGACCGCCGCGAGGGGCTCGCCCGGCTGCACGGCCAAGTCAACGCCGCCCGAGGCCGGGCCGGTTCGGCGCGCGCCGAGATCGACCGGATGGCCGCCGCGCGCGACGAGGCACGGGAGCGGGCCGCGGCGGCCGAGGAGGAGTACGAGC
>NZ_JBHVHQ010000762.1:0-4203 GCF_042800135.1 Streptomyces sp. NPDC057654
GAAGCGGGAGAGCGTATCGAGCGTGGCGGGCGCGGTGGCCGCCTGGTGGGCCTCGGCGACGGCTGAGGCGGCGGGGGCGGCCGGCGTATCGGCCGCCTGGGCCGCCGGGGCGAAGCCCAGGAGCGCGCCGGCGAGTGCGCCGCCGGCAGCGGCGGCGGCCGCGCGGGCCGCGTTCCTCTTCGTAAGGCTACGGCTACGGCCCGGAGCGTTGGTGTGGTGGCTCGTCGCGGTCATGACCTCACGCTCCGATCCCGTAGAGCGAGTGGGTCCAGGAGAATTCTTGATTGCTGACATACCAGTCGTGCGAGGCCCAGTTGTAGCGGTTGTTGGAGGGCCACGGGTCGCCCCAGGAGACCTGGTTGTCGCGGGAGTTGTCGTAGCCGTAGAGCACATGCATGTGCCCGCCGCCGGAGGACCATTCGATGCGGGTCTCGACCGGCCGCCCGGCGCTGATCTCATTCTGCACGGTCGGGTAGCGCAGCCATCCGGTCACATAATTGCCGGAATTGATGCCCGCCCAGCGGAGCGCGGTCTGCACATTGGCGAGGTTGGCCTGGTTGTTGGGGCAGTCGGTGCCCTGGCGGCGGTTGAAGGCCGCGTTGCAGAACTGGTTCTGGCTGTAGTTCCGGCCGAAGAACGTGGCGATGGTGTCGCCGGAGGCGGCCCAGCACCAGTTGTCCTTCTGCTGGGCCTGCATGGTGATGTTGAGCTTCTTGGCGCCGGGCGCGGCCCGCAGGGCGGCGCTCTGGCCGCTCGCGGCCGCGACGGAGGCCAGGGCCGGGGCGGGGGCCGACGCGGCCATCGGTGCGGCACCGCCGGCGGGCTCGGCCGAGGCGGACACGGCGGTCGCCGTCGCCACGGCGGTTCCGGCCAGCAGCGCCGAGGCTATGAAGCCGGCTATCGGCAGCCGTCTGCCGCGTGCGCGGCTCTTCTGCGAGGGTGCGGGTGCACGGGTCATTGCGTTCCTCCCGAGCTGGGGGGTTGGTGTGGAGGAGCGCGTCCGGACGCTGGTGAGGAGCATCCGGGTGTTGTCGGGGGCCGGTCAACAGGATTCGTCGCGGGTGATGCGGGGGTGTGAACGACGGGAACCTGATGTGAACAGACCACATCTGTCAGCCAGGAACACAACGGTCCCAGCCGATGAGACCTGCCACACTGGTTGTGAAAATTCACAGAGGGGTGCGGGAACCGTGCACATCACCTCACGGACGAAGCCGACTGAGGCCGAACTCGCGCAGACCCTGCGCACCGGGCCTTTCGACCTCGCCCTCCGCTCGGCACTGGCCGCCCGCGGGCTGGCCCTGCACAGGGTGCAGCACCGGCTCGCGCAACGCGGCATCAAGGTCGGGGTGACGAGCCTCAGTTACTGGCAGCAGGGCGCCCGCCGCCCGATGCGCCCGGAGTCGCTGCGGGCGGTACGGGCCCTGGAGGAGATCCTGGAGCTGCCCGCGCAGGCCCTGACCCGGCTGCTGGAACCGCCCGCGCGCCCCACCGAGCACGAGCGCCCGGCCGGCCGTACGTACCGCTCCCTGCTGGACGAACCGCGCCCCCTGGAGCGGCTCCTCACGGAATTGGAGGCCCCCTCGGACGGCGGTCTGCACACCCTCTGCCACCTGGAACGGGTCCGTATAGGAGACCGGCGCGAGCTACAGGGCCGGGACTCGCACCACGTGGTGCGCGCGCACCGGGACGGCGTGGACCGCTATGTGGCCATCCACCACGGGGACCCCGGCTGCGACCCCGGCAAGGTGGCGGCACGGGCCACGGAGAACTGCCGGCTGGGGCGCGTGCGGTGGCACGAGGAGACCGGGGTGGTCGTCTGCGAGCTGCTCTTCGACACGAGGCTGCGGGCCGGCGACACCTATGTCTTCGGCTACGGCTTCGAGGACGGCACCGGCGGACCGAGCACCGAGTACGTCCGCGGGTTCGGCTACGCGGGCGCCCAGTACGTCCTCCAGGTGCGCTTCGACGCGGCGGCCCTCCCGGTGCGCTGCCGCCGCTTCACCCAGACCGCCGCCGGCGCCCCGCGCGGCAGGCTCCAGGACCTGACGCTCGCCGGCCGGCACCGCGGCGTGCACCTGGTCGAGCAGAGCGTACGCCCGGGAATCCTGGGCATCGGGTGGGACTGGCACTGAGGACGCTGAGGACACTGAGGACGGTACGGGCGCGGATACGGAGCGGCACGCGCGCGTAGGGCGCGATACGGGCGGCACGGGGGCCAACGCGACGGTACGCGCGCGTGCGGGCTGAAACCGAACAGCGGACGGTGGGCGGCGCCCCGTGACGGCCGGGGTCAGAAGCGCTTGACGAGGCTGACCGCGCGGTCGCCGACGGTGAAGCCGAGGCTCTGGTAGAGGCCGAGTGCGCCGGAGGGGTTCTCGGCGTCGACGTCGAGCACGGCCTTTTCCAGTCCTTCGGCCTTCAGCGAGCGCAGCACATGGGCGAGCAGCGTGCGCGCCAGCCCCTGACCCCGCGCGTCCCGCCGTACGCCGACAGCCGTGACGTAACCGAACGGGAAGCCGCGCAGCGGCCACTCGCCCTTGGCCACGTCGACGAAGCAGAAGCCGACGACACGCTCCTCATCAGGACCACCAGGCATGTCCGGAGCGCCGGAGGTGACGGCGATCGCCGACAGGTCCGGGCGGAACGCTTCGAGGCGGTCGCCCGCGGCCCATTCGGCGACGGTGACGGGCTGTGTGCCCCAGTGGTCCCGGAAGGAGTCGTTAAAGGCTTCCCTGGACCGCTCCTGCCACTCCGGCCCGTAGGGCACCAGCCGCACCCCCGGCGCGGCCGGCGCCTCGGCCACGGGCTCGGCGAGGTCGCGTTCCAGCTCCAGCCACCACCGGGCGCGCTCGTAGCCGTGCGCTTCGAGGAGCCCGATCGCGGCGGCGGCCTTCTCGTCCGCGCCGGAGGAGAGCCATCCCGGCAGGGCGTCGTCGCAGGCCGCGAAGTGCTGGAGCCCACGGGCCTCCTGCCACGCCAGCAGCGCGCCGCCGATGCCTTCGCCGCGCCGGTCGGGGGCCACCGTGCCGTCGAGGTCGACGCAGACGATCGTCTCGCGGGTCGACGGGGCGGCGGCCGAGCCGTAGGCGACGGCCCGCCCGGCGGCGTCGACGGCGATCACGGAGTCGCGCTCGGGGTCGAAGGACTCCTTCTTGAAGGTCTCCTCCAGCTCGTCCCTCGTCACCAGCCAGCGCGGGTGGTCGACCTCTCCGGCGGCCCGGCTCAGGTCGAGGATCAGGTCGATGTCGGCGGAGGTGGCGGGCCGCCAGGTGAGTCCGTCGCCGACCGAGGGCAGCGCTACGGACGACGGAGCGGTCACCCGGTCGCGCAGCGGACGGAGCTCGGGGCTGTGGTCTGTCGTCCCGCTCATGGGGGTCCTCTCTCGATGCCGGGCGCGCCCGCTGTGCTGACGCAGCGTCAGTAACGCCCGGTCCGTTCGGGCGTCACCCGCTGCCGATCCGAGCGTATCGAGTCAAAACTATGGAAAAAACTGATTATTTGCGCGCTGATATGCGCGTCCGGGCCCAACCGTCGGCCGACCCTGCCGACCGGGCCTCACACCGACGCGACCTGCGGAACCGCTCAGGCGTCCGGCCCCGCCACCAGCTTTCCGCCCTCCGTCTTGAGCGGTACGGACGGCAGCGGCGCGCCCGCCGGGCCGCGCAGGACCTTCCCGGTCTCGGCGTCGAACTGGCTGCCGTGGCACGGGCAGTTGATCTTCCCGTCCTCGATCTTGTCGACGACGCAGCCGGCGTGCGTGCAGACCGCGCTGAACGCCTTGTACTCGCCCTTGGCGGGCTGCGCCACGACGACCCGCTTCTCCCGGTAGATCTTCGCGCCGCCCACCGGCACCGCGGAGGCCGCGCCGAGGTCGACCGGCGCCGTGGGAGTGGCCGGCGGCTTCCCTCCGGACGTGCCGCCCGAGCAGGCCGCCACGCCGAATCCGGCGGCCCCCGCCAGGGCGGCTCCGCGCAGCACGGTTCGGCGGGCGGGCGCGGGCGGCTGGCTGCTCATGAGTGCTCCACAGGGGCGGCTGAGGCGGTTCGCTGGCTCCCCGACGATACCGTCACAGATCATTCCGCTTCGGTCGCCCCTCCCCGAAGAAACCCGTGCGGCCAGCGGAAACCGCGGAAAAAGGCAGCGCTCACCGGCCCACTCGCGCCTCGGGTGTGATGGGATTCGCCGGGGCCGAGGCAGTGG
>NZ_JBHVHQ010000763.1:0-4203 GCF_042800135.1 Streptomyces sp. NPDC057654
GGCGCGGCGCCGTGCGACGGCGGCGCGCAGACCACCGGCAGCGCCACCGTCGAGATCCCCGCCGTCCTCCCCTTCGACTTCGGTACGGCCACCCGCACCGCCACCATGCCCTGCCCCGCGGACCCCAGGAGCACCCCATGAGCCTACGGGCGCGGATCGTCGCCCCCGAAAGCCCGCCGGACGTCCGGGAGTCGAGCCATCTCGTCCCCGTCTACCGCGCGAAGCTCCTCGAAGAGATCGACCTCGCCGAGATGTCGTCGCTGGCGGCGGCCGAGCGTCGCACCCGCCTGGAGCGCGTACTGGGCCACATCATCAGCCGCGAGGGCCCGGTCCTGTCCACCGCCGAGCGGGACCGGCTGATCCGGCGCGTCGTCGACGAGGCGCTCGGCCTCGGCGTGCTCGAACCGCTCCTCGAAGACCCCTCCATCACCGAGATCATGGTCAACGGCCCCGATCAGATCTACGTCGAGCGGTCCGGGCGGGTCGAGCCCGTGCCCGTACGGTTCGCCTCGCACGAGCAGCTGATGCAGACCATCGAGCGCATCGTCTCCACCGTCAACCGCCGCGTGGACGAGTCGAATCCGATGGTCGACGCGCGGCTGCCGTCCGGCGAGCGCGTCAACGTCATCATCCCGCCGCTCGCCCTGAACGGCGCCACCCTCACCATCCGCCGCTTCCCGCGCGCGTACACGCTGCACGAGCTGATCGGCATGGGCACGCTGGACGCGACGATGCTCACGCTGCTCGCCGCGCTCGTACGGGCCAAGTTCAACGTGGTGGTCTCCGGCCCGACGGGCTCCGGCAAGACGACCCTCCTCAACGCGCTCTCCGGCCTCATCCCCGAGGGGGAGCGCATCATCACCGTCGAGGACGCCGCCGAGCTCCAGCTTCAGCAGGCGCACGTCATCCGCCTCGAATCGCGACCGCCCAACGTCGAGGGCAACGGCCGCATCACCATCCGCGACCTCGTACGCAACTCCCTGCGCATGCGACCCGACCGCATCATCGTCGGCGAGGTGCGCGGCGGCGAGACCCTCGACATGCTCCAGGCCATGTCCACCGGCCACGACGGCTCGCTCGCCACCGTGCACGCCAACAGCGCCGAGGACGCGCTGATGCGGCTCCAGACGCTGGCCTCCATGTCCGAGGTGAAGATCCCGTACGAGGCGCTCCAGGACCAGATCAACAGCGCCGTCGACTGCGTCGTCCAGCTCACCCGCGCCGCCGACGGATCGCGGCGGATCGGCGAGATCGCCATCCTCGACTCGCACGGACACGACGACTTCCGCATCGCGACGGTCTGCCGCTTCGACGCCGAACCGCTGGGCGCGGACCGGGTCGTACGGGGCCGCTTCGGCCACTTCCCGCTCCCCGAGCGGGTGGCGGAGCGGCTGCGGCTGGCGAACGAGCCGGTGCCGCCCGGCTTCGGCGTCGCCGCGTTCCCCGCGGAGCTGCACACCCGGCAGGCGCGGCAGTCCGACACCAAGGAAGCGGGGCAGAGGTAGCCAGCCATGAACGATCTCGGCAATCTCGCACAGCTGACGGTCGGCGCGACCCTGGTGTGCTGCGTGCTGGCCGTCGCGGGCGTCCAGGCGTACGCGGCCGGAAAGGCGCAGCGCCGCGCGCTCATCGAGCGCCTCACCGAGGCGCCCGCCCTGCCCCCGGCCGGCCGTACGCGTCACTTCGCCGCCTTCGACCGGCGGCTGCGCGCCACCCGCTTCGGCCGGCGGCTGACCCGCCGCCTCGCCTCGACCGGACTGGACGTGACGCCCGCCGAGTTCACGGTGTACACGGCGGGGGCGGCGATCGGACTGTGGCTGGTGGCGGCAGGGGCGCTCGCGCCGTTCTTCGGGCCGCTGGCCGCGGTCGTCGCCGTCTGGTCGGCCTTCGCCTACCTCGGCTGGCAGCGGCGCAAGCGCATCGAGAAGTTCATCGGCCAGCTCCCCGAACTCTCCCGCATCCTCGCCAACGCCACCCAGGCCGGGCTGGCGCTGCGCACGGCGCTCGGCATGGCCGCCGACGAGATGGAGGCCCCGGCCGCCGAGGAACTGGCCAAGGTCTCCGACAAGCTGGCGATCGGGCACTCCATCGACGACGCGCTGGGCGAACTCACCGAGCGGCTGCCCTCCCGCGAACTGGTCGTCCTGGTCACGACGCTCGTGCTCTCGAACCGCGCGGGCGGCGCGGTCGTCAGCTCGCTGCGCAACCTCACACAGACGCTGGAGGAACGCAAGGAGACGCGGCGTGAAGTCCGTACGCAGCTCTCGCAGGTGACAGTGACGGCATATGTCGTACTGCTGATGGGCATCTGCACGCTGCTGCTGATGGACCGGATCGCGCCCGGCTCGATCGAGCGGATGACGGCGACGTTCCTGGGCAAGGCGTCGGTCGTGGCCGCCTTCGGCCTGTACGGGCTCGGCTTCTTCGTGATCCGCCGCATGTCGAAGATCGACGTCTGACCCCGAGGAGGAGGCGACCCCATGGAATTCCTGCTGGCCCTGGTCATCGGCCTCGCCGTCGCGGGCATCTGCTACGGCATCGCCCTCTACCGCAGCGAGGCGAAGCTCCCCGCCGACCTCGCCGTCGCACTGGAGGTCGGCGCGACCCGCACCACGGCGGTCGGCTCCGCCGTGGACCGCCTCGGCATGCGGTACGCGCCCCTCGTGCTGCGGCTGATGGGGGAGAAGCGGGTCGAGCGGGTCAGACGCCGCATCGACCGGGCGGGCAACCCGGGCGGCCTGACCGTCGACCGGTACGCGGCCCGGCGCGCGGTCTACGGCGCGCTGGGCTTCGGCGGCGCGCTGGTCATGCTCGTCCAGGGGCGGCTGCTCCTGGCCCTGCTGCTGATCGCCTTCGGCCTTTTCTGGATCGAGGTCGGAATCTGGGCGGCGGTGCGCGAGCGGCGGGACGCCATTGAACGGACGCTGCCCGACTTTCTGGACGTCCTGGCGGTGGTGGTGAGCGCGGGGCTCAGTTTCCGCCAAGCACTCGACCGGGTGTCCGAGAAATATGAAGGCCCGTGGGCCGATGAATTGCGGATCACACTGCGCCAGATGGATCTCGGAGTGAGCCGCCGCCAGGCTTTCGAAGAGCTACGCAAACGCAATGACTCCGAACAAGTGGCCCAGTTCGTCACCGCCCTCCAGCAGGGCGAGGACCTGGGTTCGCCGATCGTGGAGACGCTCATCAGCATCTCCGGCGACATGCGCCGCACCGACGCCCAACTGGCCCGCAGGCGGGCGGCACGGGCCGTGCCGCGCGCCACGATGGTCATCACGACCTTCATGGTCCCCGGCACGATGATCCTGCTCGTGGCGGGCTTCTTCCTGGGCTCGGGCATGGACTTCGGCACCATCACGGGGGACTGACCGCCGCACCCGCCGAGAGGACGTCACATGCCGCTCCGCCCGCTTTCCCCCGGGGACCGTGCGAACTCGGCCGACTTGTGCCAAGCGCCTTCGCGTCTGCAACCCCATGTGGGACAGTCGTGGCCCGAGAACCCCTCCACGACCGTGGCCGAGCGGGGGTGAGACCGATGAGCCGCGAGATGCGCAAGAAACGCATGGGATCTGTGGTGTTTCAACTCCCGGAACTGGGCAGGGAATGGTGCCGGGTGCACTGTTCCGCGCCTGGTGTTTCGGCGTACTTTTCTCGTGCCGCTCGTGTCACGAGCGGCGGAATGAGGACGTACACCACGCACCACACGTACACCACGCGGACCGACTCGCCGGACCGGCCGAAGCGGCCCGGCCATGGAGGGGAACACGATGGGCAAGCGCTTCTGGGGAGTCCGGACGATCCGGGGAGCACGGGCGGACCACCGGGGGCCCCGGGGCGTGCGGGGAGCGGTCTGGAGGTCCGACCGGGGCCAGACGTCGATCGAGTATCTGGGGATCATCGCGGTGGTGGTGGCGATCATCCTGGTCCTGACGACGACGGACTTCGGCGGCATGATCGCCGGTGCGATCTCGAACAAGATCTCCCAGGTCACCGGCATCTGACGGGAACGCGTCCGGCACGCCGGGCCTTGGGCGACGCCGGACAGGCTTTCCCCATCTACATCACGGCCGTGGTCGGCATTCTCTTCCTCGCCCTGGCCTTCTTCGCCGTGGGCCAGGCCGGGGCCAAGAAGAACGGTGCGCAGACGGCGGCGGACGCGTCCGCTCTCGCCGCCGCCCAGGATTACCGGGACCAACTGCTCGA
>NZ_JBHVHQ010000764.1:0-4198 GCF_042800135.1 Streptomyces sp. NPDC057654
CTGGAAATCTCCCGCGCGGAACTGACGGCCGCCCGCGACGAGTCGGACGAGGCGACCGCCGCCGACATCGAGGCCGGGTGGCGGCTGCGGATGGGGCGCGTACTGCGGGCCGACCCGGCCGCCGCCGACGAGCTGCGGGCCCTTCTGGCGGAACTGGACCCTCCGGCGGAGGGGCGCGGCGGCGGCTCGGTGTCCAACAGCGTCAGCGGCGGCGTGCAGAACGGCCCGGTCGTCCAGGGGCGTGACTTCTCCAACCTGACCTTCCACGTCCCGGGCGTCGCTGTGAGGTCCGAGCAGGACGGGCAGGCGCCGCGGTGAGCGGTGTCTCCGACGGCCGCTCCGCGCCGCAGCATGTCACCAACGAGCTGTCCGGGAACGTGTACGGGCCGAGCGTGCAGGCCGGGCAGATCCACGGCGGCATCGCCTACACCGTAATCCAGATGCCTGAACCCGACAGCTGGCCGAAACCGGATCAGGTGCCGCCGCTGACGACCCGGTTCGTCAACCGCGTACGGGAATTGGCGGACCTCGACAGGTTGCTGAGCGGCGGCGGGAGCGGCAGCGGCGAAGACGACTCAGGCATTGGCCTGGGACTCCTCACCGGGCTGCCCGGCATCGGCAAGACGGCCACCGCCTGCCGGTGGGCGCAGCTCTCCCGCGACCTGTTCCCGGACGGGCAGATCTACATCGACTTCTCCGCGCTGCGCGACGGCGAGGGCGGCGACGTCTCCGAGGCCGTCGGCATGGGGCTGCGCGCCCTCGGTGTCATGGACGCCTATATGCCGAAGTCGCTCGCCGAACGGACCGCGCTGTTCCGTACGCGCTCCGCGGGCCGCCGCATGCTCGTCGTCCTCGACGACGTGAACCACCCCGCGCAGGTCAGACCCCTCGTACCGAAGGGGCCGGGCAGCGCCGTCCTGATCACGAGCAACGCCCGCCTCGGCGAACTCGCCTTGGACGGAGCCCGCTTGATGCCCCTCGATCCGCTCGACCACGAGGGCGGCATGCGGCTGCTGGCCGCGCGCTGCGGCGAGGAGGCCGTGGCGGCGGAGCGTACGGCCGCCGAGCGGCTGGTGGAGCTGTGCGGCGGGCTGCCGGTCGCGCTGCGCGTCGTCGCGGCGCGGCTGGCGGCCTCGCCCCGGCTGACGATGACCGCCCTGGCCGCCGAACTCGCCGACGAGACCCGGCGGCTGACCGGCATGGCCTTACGAGGAAAGCAGCGAGGGGAGCACTCGGTGTCCGCAGCGCTCGGCCCCGCCTACCGGGAGCTGGAGCCGGCCGCCGCCCGCCTCTACCGGCTGCTGGGCCGGCTCCCGGCCCGCACCTTCGACGACGGCACGGCCGCCGTCGCCGCGGATCTCGCCCCGGCGGACGCCGGACCCCTGCTGGACGACCTGGTCACGGCCGGGCTGCTCGACGTCACCCCGGAGGGCCGCTACCGCCAGCACGACCTCGTACGGCTGCACGCCCGCGAGCGCGCCGCGGAGGAGGAGCCGCAGGCCGCGCTGCGCGCCCTGACGGAACGGGTGGTGACGCACTACCTCGCCCTCACCGCGTTCGCGGACCGCGCCATCCGCGCGGACCGGCTGCGCATCGCCGACCTCGACGGCTTCCTGAGTGGCGCTCCCGACCCCTTCGCGGAGCCGGACGGGGCCCCGGGCCCGCCGCCGCTGGCCTGGCTGGAGGCCGAGCGCGCCAACATCCTCGCCGTGCTGCGCGACGCCGCCCGGCACGGGCTCCACACCCCCGTATGGCAGCTGGCGGAAGCCTTCACCGTCCTCTTCCTGCACCGCAGGCACCTCGCGGACTGGAAGGAGTCCCTGGAGATCGGGGCGGCCTCGGCCACCGAGTCCGTGGCGCCCGCCGCCGAGGCGCGGCTGCGCAGCCTGCTGTCCCGGCCGCTGATGGACCTCGGCGCGTACGACCGGGCGCGCACGGAGCTGGAGGCGGCCGTCGCGTGCGCCGACGTCTCCGGGCACACGGTGCTGCGGGCGTCCGTGCAGGAGTTCTCCGGCCGGTACTGGGACCGGTTCGACCCGGCCCGCGCCATGGCCGCGTACCGGCTCTCCCTCGACCTCAACACCGAGGCGGGAGAGGTGCGCGGCGCGGCCATCGCCGCCTACTTCCTGGGGTGCGCGCAGGACGCGGGCGGCGACCACCGCGGCGCGCTGGACACGTTGCGCGACGCGTACGAGCGGCTGACGGAGCGCGGCGACGCGCGGATGGCCGCCCGCGCGCTTGCCGCCATCGGCGCGGCCCATGACCACGCGGGCGATACGGGCGAGGCGACGCGGGCGCTGACCGAGGCGGCGCGGGTGCTGCGGGAGGGCGACGCGACGCACTACGAGGCGCAGGCACTGGTGCTGCTCGCGGACATCGAGGAGCGTACGGGCAGCGAGCGGGAGTCCGTACGGGCGCACCTGGCCCGGGCGTTGGAGATCTACGCGGCGGGCGGGAGCCTGGAGGCTGAGGTGATGCGAGAGCGGCTGGAGGGGCTGGAAAGTCAGGGGGGTCAGGGGAGTTGAGCGGTGGGGCGGAGGCGTAGCGCTACGTCCTCCTCGCGCGCCGCGCCTACGCGCAGCGTCACGATCGTGCCGTCCAGCGGGATGTTTGCGCGCAGGCATGTGTAGATGACGGCCGCGCACAGGCCGGGGTCGGTGTCCGTCCCGGTGGCCGTCGCCTCCGCCCTCCGCCCGTCGCGCAGCCCCGCCAGCACGCTCCCGTTTTTTAGTGTCGCGACGGCGAGGAGGCAGCCGGTGAATGCGGCCAGCGTCTCGTCGATCCAGCGCAGGGCGGCGACGGCGGACCGCGCGGGGAAGCGGTCGACCAGTACGGACGCGCTCTCCGTCAGCCGCTGGTCCTGCTCTTCCGCATCGCTCGCGAGGTGGGCGTAGACGCCTTCCGCCGTCTCCTCGTCGGTCGTGGGGTCTTCGGCCGCTGCCGCGGGGCGGCGGCGCACCGTGACCGCCCACTGCCCCGACTCGACGGACGCCGTGGTGACCACGCGCCACGAGGTGACGTCGGCGGCGGGTGGCGACGCCGGGGCGGGGAGCGCCGGCAGGGGAGGGGCGGAGCGCGGTTCGGGCAGCTTGAGCAGCTCGTACACGGCGGTGCGCAGCCGCGCGACCGCCTGGCCCGGCTCCGCGAACGCGCGCCGCGCGATGTCCGCGTAGCGGTCCGGGGTGTGGGTCCGTACGGCGTTCTCGACCTGCTCGTACAGGTCGCCGTGCGCATCGAGGCGGGGCGCGGCGCGGCCGAGTCCGGCGGCGGCCGTCTCCGGTACGGCGTCGCTGCCGAAGGCGGCGAGCAGGACGGGCTTGCCGAGCGCGGCCCCGTACAGGGTCACCGAGCCGTGGTCCCCTATGACGATGTCGGCCGCGGTGAGTGCGGACCGCCAGTCGTGCACCGGCGACATCGGCAGCAGACCGGCGTCCACGGCCGGTGCGAGAATCCTGTGGATCTCCCAATCCCCGTGTGCCGACCGTACGTTGGGGTGGGTGATGGCGGCCACGCGGTACTCGTCGTACGGCAGTTCCGCCAGCAGTCTGCGGACGAGGTCCGGGTCCCGGCCGAGCAGTGACGTGGGGCCCCAGGTGGAGCTGAGCACGGCCAGCCGCCGGCCGCCGGTGACACCGAGCGCGCGCCGGTGCTCGTCGCGCCGCGGCAGGCCGCGCAGCAACTGGTCGAAACAGGGGTCGCCGACGAGCAGGGTGCGCCCGGCGGTCTTCGGGTGCGCGGCGGCCAGCTGCTCCTCCTGTTCCGGGTGCGAGACGGCCAGCCATGCCCGGCCCGCCTCCAGCAGCGTGTCCGGCACCATCCCGGACAGGCGGCTGCGCGGGGAGCGGGAGTCCGGCACCAGCTTCTGGAAGCCGATGCCGTGCGGGAGCACGAGCACGGGGCAGTCGCCCGCCGGGACGTCGATGTTCTCGCTGGCGGAGACGATGAGGTCGGGCTCGATGTCGGCCAGCTGGGTCCACGGCATGACGCGGCACCCGGCGTCGTGGAGCAGGTCGAGGACGCCGTCGTTGAAGGCGGAGGCGGGGTCGTACGCGAAGACGACGGCCAGCCGGTCGTCGCCGCGCAGGAGGTCCGGGAGGGTTTCGAGGACGCGTACGGTCGAGGTGACGGTGCGGGCGGCGGCTACGACGGTCCTGCGGCCGGGGAACGTGCGCCAGCGGTGGGCGTCGGAGCCCACGGG
>NZ_JBHVHQ010000765.1:0-4181 GCF_042800135.1 Streptomyces sp. NPDC057654
CCAGCGTACGGCGGGGCGGTACGGCCGGGGCGGCGGCGGAGACGTCGGCATCGGTGGTCGAGGGCATCGTGGTCCATCGGGCGGTTGCGGGCGGGGGTGCGCGACGGACGTACGGGCCCGGCAGCAGACGGGCAGGCTACCGCCCCCGCGGTCAGCGACCGCGCAATCGGCGCACCAGGATGCTCGCGTCGCCCCGCGACTCCAGGTCGGCGAGGACGACCGCGACGGCCTCGCGCACGATGCGGCCGCGGTCGACGGCGAGGCCGTGCTCGCCGCGCAGCACCAGCCGGGCGTGTTCGAGGTCCATGAGCTCCTCGGCGGAGACATACACCGTGATCTTCTCGTCGTGGCGCTCGCGGCCGCTCGGGCGGCGGTTGGCGGCCCGGGCCCGGCGGCGGGCCGCCGCGGTGGAGCCCTGCTCGGGCTGCGGCTGGCGGCCCTTGGGCCGTTCCTGCCCGGCGGCGGGCGCGGGGGCCGTACGGCGCTCGGCGGACGTGTCCTGGCCCTGGCCCGTGCCCGGCGCGGCGGCGGCGTCGCGCCCGCCGTGCTCGGGCTCGGCGGCGCCCGGCCGGCCGGCGGGCCGTTCCCCGGCGCCGTTCGCGGCCTCGGGCCGCTCGGCGGCGTCGGGTTCGGCGGCCGGTCCCGGCACCCGCGGCGGCTGCTCGCCGTTCGCGGGCCTGCGCGGCGACGAGGGCTGGAGCGCCGTGCCCCCGGTGGTGCGGAACAGTTCGTCGGCGCCGGGCAGACTCACTCGGCGTGACACCGGGCGAGCACCTCCCTGGCGAGCTGTCGGTAGGCGGCCGCGCCGACGGAGTTGGACGCGTACGTGGTGATCGGCTCGCCCGCGACCGTGGTCTCGGGGAACCGGACGGTGCGGCCGATGACCGTGTGGTAGACGTGCTCGTCGAACGCCTCGACCACGCGGGCGAGGACCTCGCGGCTGTGCACGGTCCGCGAGTCGTACATGGTGGCGAGGATGCCGTCGAGCTCCAGCTCGGGGTTGAGCCGCTCCTGGACCTTCTCGATGGTCTCGGTGAGCAGCGCGACGCCGCGCAGCGCGAAGAACTCGCATTCCAGCGGCACGATGACCTTGTGCGCGGCGGTGAGCGCGTTGACGGTGAGCAGGCCCAGCGAGGGCTGGCAGTCGATCACGATGTAGTCGTAGTCGGCCATGAGCGGCTTGAGGGCCCGCTGGAGCGTGGACTCGCGCGCGACCTCGCTGACCAACTGCACTTCAGCGGCTGACAAATCGATATTGCTGGGCAGCAGGTCCATGTTGGGCACGGCCGTCTTCAGGAGGACCTCGTCGGCCGCCATGCCCCGCTCCATGAGCAGGTTGTAGACGGTGAGGTCGAGCTCCATCGGGTTGACGCCGAGGCCGACGGAGAGGGCGCCCTGCGGGTCGAAGTCGACGAGCAGCACCCGGCGTCCGTACTCCGCGAGGGCCGCTCCCAGGTTGATGGTCGAGGTGGTCTTGCCGACCCCGCCCTTCTGGTTGCACATCGCGATGATCTTCGCGGGGCCGTGGTCGGTCAGCGGTCCCGGAATGGGGAAGTACGGGAGCGGACGGCCGGTGGGGCCGACTCGCTCCCGGCGCTGTCGGGCTGCGTCGGGGGCCAGCGTGGCTGCGTACTCCGGATCGGGCTCGTACTCGGCGTCGGGGTCGTAGAAGTGCCCCTGGGGGACTTCGTCGTAGTCGGCGAGACGGGCGGAGTCCGTGCCGCCGTGGTCGCCGGCCATGGCGTTCACGTGGGGGCCATCCATGCTCTGGTGGGCTGTGGTCGTGCTCTGCGCTTCGAAGGTGTGGACAGCGACGGAGCCGACAGCCTGGAACCCCGAGGCGCTCTGGCCCTGTGCAGGCATTCCTGGTTGACCACCCCCGGGAGCAAATGTCGACTCATTCACAAGTCGTCCTACCTCCTTGGTGACCAGGAAACATCTCGATAGGTCAGCGTGGCACCATGCCGACGGTGGCCGACTCTATGGCGTGTCGGCCTTCCGCAGCAACACAATCCGCCGGAGACGGCACGATGTGTCGGCAATCGAACACCCCTCTGTCAAGGGTGTACGGAGCGCGATCCGGAGATTTCGCGGGTGGAGGAAACGGCGTGAAACGGCCCGGCCGGACCTCGTTCCGCAAGGTCCGGCCGGGCGCGTCGCGTTGACCGGTGAGGCTCGCGCGTCAGGCGAGGAGGGTGCTCAGCGCCACATGCGGCAGATCGTGCGCCTCGGCGACAGAGGCGTAAGTGACCTGGCCCTCATGGGTGTTGAGACCCTTGGCGAGGGCGGCGTCGCGGCTCAGCGCCTCGCGCCAGCCGCGGTTCGCCAGCTCCACGATGTAGGGCAGCGTGGCGTTGGTGAGCGCGTGCGTGGAGGTGTGCGGGACGGCGCCCGGCATGTTCGCGACGCAGTAGAAGACCGAGTCGTGGACCGGGAAGGTCGGCTCGGCGTGCGTGGTCGGCTTGGAGTCCTCGAAGCAGCCGCCCTGGTCGATCGCAATGTCGACAAGGACACTTCCGGGCTTCATCCGGGAGACCAGCTCGTTGGTGACCAGCTTGGGGGCCTTGGCGCCGGGGATGAGCACCGCGCCGATCACGAGGTCGGCGTCGAGGACGGCCTTCTCCAGCTCGAAGGCGTTGGAGGCGATCGTCTGCACCTTGGTGCCGAAGACCTTGTCGGCCTCGCGCAGCTTGTTGATGTCCTTGTCGAGCAGCGTGACGTGGAAGCCCATGCCGACGGCGATCTGCGCGGCGTTCCAGCCGGAGACGCCGCCGCCGATGACGACGGCCTTGCCGGCGGCGACGCCGGGGACGCCGCCCGGCAGCACGCCGCGGCCGCCGGCCGCGCGCATCAGGTGGTACGCGCCGACCTGCGGGGCGAGCCGGCCCGCGACCTCGGACATCGGGGCGAGCAGCGGAAGCTGGCGGTTCGCGGTCTCGACGGTCTCGTAGGCGATGGCGGTGGTGCCGGACTCCAGCAGGGCGTCCGTGCACTCCCGGGAGGCGGCGAGGTGGAGGTAGGTGAAGAGGGTCTGGCCCTTGCGGAGCCGGTGGTACTCCTCCGCGATCGGCTCCTTGACCTTCAGCAGCAGGTCGGCGGTGGCCCAGACCTCGTCGGCCGTCTCCAGGATGGCCGCGCCCGCGGCGGTGTACTCCGCGTCCGTGATGGAGGAGCCCACTCCGGCGTTCCGCTCCACGTAGACGTGGTGGCCGTGGCGCACCAGCTCATGGACGCCGGCGGGGGTGATGGCCACGCGGAATTCATTGTTCTTGACCTCGCGGGGGATGCCGACCTTCACGTCGATCACGGTCCTTGTATCGGAGAATGACAGGCTAATCCGGATATGCCACGGCACACCAGAGCAGACCGCGGCGTCCGCGGCGCGGCCAGTCTAATGAAGGATCTCGTGGTGTCTAGCCTTGCAAAGCACTAATCTTCACTAGATGAGCTACTGATTTCGTAGGTCGAGAGCGGTTCTCCGCCTTCCGCTTCCCCTACTGGGCCCAATGGGGCCCCGAGCAGCGCCTCCGCCCCGGCCCGGTGCACTCCGGCCGCGGCCGGGTCGCCGAGCCGCTCCAGGGTGTCCGCCAGCCGCAGCCGCACCGCCGCCTGGAGCCGGACGTCGCCCGCCTCGCGCGCGTACTCCAGCGCCTCCTGGCAGGTCCGCAGCGCCTCCTGCGGCCGGCCCGCGTACTCCTGCACCCGGGCCGTCTCGCTGAGCGCCCGCGCGTGGCCGGGCAGGTCCCGCAGCCTGCGGCAGGCGGCCGCCGCCGCCCGCCAGTCGCGCAGCGCGTCGCCGAAGCGCCCGGCGTAGACGTGCACCGCGCCGAGCCGCCCGTACAGCCGCGCCTCGTCGGCGAGTTCGCCGCGCGTCAGCCGCAGCTCCAGCGCCCGCCCGTACCAGTCGGCGGCCCGCTGCCAGTCGCCCATCTCGTGGTACGAGGCCGCGATGGACTCCAGGGCGCGGCCGGTCGCGTACGGGTCCCCGGCCTCCCGAGCCGCCACCAGCGCCTCCCGGTAGCGGACCAGCGCGCCCTCCGTACGCTCCGCGCGCGCGTCCAGGTCGCCGAGGTTCAGCAGCGCCGCGGCCTTCTCCATCGGCATCCGGCGGCGGCCCGCGACGTCCAGGACGAGCTGATGGAGGCCGTAGAGCTCCGGGGCGGCCTCCTCCGGGCCCTGAT
>NZ_JBHVHQ010000766.1:0-4175 GCF_042800135.1 Streptomyces sp. NPDC057654
GCGTACCGGGTAGGCGCGCTGTGCGGCCTCCAGGAGCTCCTGGACGCGTGCCCGCAGCCGCTCGGTGATGGAGTCGGCGTTCTCGGCGGGGTCGGCGGCCATCGGCTCGCCGACCCGCATCGCGATCGGGATGTGGTGACGGCCGAAGTCGCGCTTGTGCCCCTTGGTCCACAGCCGCTGCGTGCCCCACAGGGCCATCGGCAGCAGCGGCACCCCGGCCTCCTGCGCCAGCCGGGCCGCGCCGGACTTGAAGTTCTTCAGCGTGAACGACTGGGAGATCGTCGCCTCCGGGAACACCCCGATGATCTCCCCCGAGCGCAGCGCCTTCAGCGCGTGCTTGTACGCCTCCATGCCCGCCGCCCGGTCCACCGGGATGTGCTTCATCGCGCGCATCAGCGGACCCGAGATCTTGTGCCGGAACACGGACTCCTTGGCCATGAACCGCACCAGCCGCTTGGCGGGCCGGGCCGCCATTCCGCAGAAGACGAAGTCGAGGTAGCCGATGTGGTTGCTCACCAGAACCGCCCCGCCGCGCTGTGGGACGTTCTCCGTGCCCTGGGCGTCGAAGCGCAGATCCAGCACTTTGAACATGGTGCGGGCCGTACCGATCACCGGGGGATAGACGAGCTCTGCCATATCGGGGGACCCTTCTGTTCCTCGGGAGGGTTCTCCCGACGGAAGTTACGCGGCCGTAGGTTCTCGGCTTTCGGCAGATCGTGCCTGATGTCCGGCCTGTCGGCCACCTTGTGGGCTGTCGTCGCCGGGAGATTCTCATCACGTCGCGCGCGGCTGTCCGGTGCAGCAGAAGCTACACCCGCGACGGACGGGATATCAGGGACAGCCGATTTTCCGTCGCGGGAATCCTGTCGCGGGAATCCTCAGGGCCGCCGCGGCGCTGCACGGTTGACGGAGTGACGAGAACGGAGCAGGGGAGGGCCGCGGTGCGGGAGCTGGACGGCGGGGAGCGGCTGAGCGCCGCCGAGATCGGCGCGGAGCTGGGGGAGCGGGCGACGCTCGTGCAGTTCTCCAGCGCCTTCTGCCAGCCCTGCCGGGCGACCCGTCGCACGCTGGGGGAGGTGGCCCGCATGGTCGAGGGGGTGGCCCATGTCGAGATCGACGCGGAGGCCCGGCTGGAGCTCGTACGGGCCCTCGGGGTCGACAGCACGCCGACCGTCCTGGTCCTCGACGCGGCCGGCCGCGTCGTGCGCAGGGCCGCCGGGCAGCCGCGCACGGTGGACGTCATCGCCGCGCTCGGCGCGGCCGTCTGAGCGGCGGCGGGCGATGAGGCGAGAAGGACGAGAAGGACGAGAGGGACGAGAAGAAGCAGCCCGCCGGGCAGGCGCCCCGCGTCCGGCCACCGATCGAGCCGTCTCCTGCCCGCCAAACCTGTTAAACCTCCGCGTGACACGTCTCCCACCTGGCAAGAGGCCCTTGACGGTGCGTACGACGAATCGTCAGGGTGACGACATGCGGCCTGGACCCCTCCTTCTCTACGGACGTGCGCACGTCGACCTGCTGCGGACCGCGAGCGCCTGCTGTCCGAGCGCGTGAGCGGACGCGACGGCACTCCTCCCGGCTCGAACCTCCAGCAGAAGGACATCTCCATGACGGCCTCACCCGGCCTCGGCACGCCCCTGCTCGCCGCCCCCGACCTCCTGCGCTCCGTCTTCCGGCAGCACGCCGCGGGCGTCGCCGTGATCACCGCGCACGGCGCGAAACCCGTCGGCTTCACCGCGACCTCCCTCACCTCCGTGGCCGCCGAGCCCCCGCTGCTCTCCTTCGGCGTCGGCACCGGCTCCTCCAGCTGGCCGGTGCTGGCCGAGGCCGGGCACGTAGGCGTGCACATACTCGGCGAGCACCAGCGGGAGCTGGCTGCGACCTTCGCCCGCAGCGGCGCCGACCGCTTCGCCGAGCCGACCTCCTGGCGCACGGGCCCCGAGGGCGTGCCGCTGCTCGACGGCGTGCTGGCCTGGCTGGTGTGCAAGGTCGTGGCCCGGGTGCCCGCCGGCGACCACCGGCTGGTGCTCGCCGAGGCGGTCGTCGGCGACCCGGCGGGGACGGGCCGCCCGCTCCTCTACCACCAGGGCCGTTTCAACGCCCTGCGCGACTGATTCATCCCGTTCCCGCACCGTTGGCAAGGTCACAGTTCGGTGGCCTTGCTTCCGGGGAATGAGGTGGATGTACTGGCGAGTAATATTTCGTTCGGAGCGGGGCCGCCCCGACCGGAATCCGCCCCACAAGGCGCCTATGCTGCCTGCACAAGGCAGCTGAAGAGACGATGCAGTAGGAGAGCCGGCGTGAGCTTGAGGATCGTTGTCTGTGTGAAGTACGTGCCCGACGCCACCGGCGACCGGCACTTCGCCGAGGACCTGACCGTCGACCGCGACGACGTGGACGGCCTGCTCTCGGAGCTCGACGAGTACGCGGTCGAGCAGGCGCTCCAGATCGCCGACGAGGCAGATTCCGACGACGGGGTCGAGATCACCGTACTGACCATCGGCCCCGAGGACGCCAAGGACGCGCTGCGCAAGGCGCTGTCCATGGGCGCCCACAAGGCCGTCCACGTCGAGGACGACGATCTGCACGGCACCGACGCGCTCGGCACCTCCCTGGTGCTCGCCAAGGCTGTGGAGCACACCGGCTACGACCTCGTCATCTGCGGCATGGCCTCCACCGACGGCGGCATGGGCGTGCTCCCGGCGATCCTCGCCGAGCGCCTGGGCGTGCCGCAGGCGACCCTGCTCTCCGAGGTCTCCGTCGCGGACGGCAAGGTCACCGGCCGCCGGGACGGCGACACCGCCAGCGAGCAGCTGGAGGCGGCGCTGCCGGCCGTCGTGTCCGTGACCGACCAGTCGGGCGAGGCCCGCTACCCGTCGTTCAAGGGCATCATGGCCGCCAAGAAGAAGCCCGTGGAGTCCCTGGACCTCTCCGACCTGGGTATCGAGGCGGACGAGGTCGGCCTCGAAGGCGCCTGGACCAAGGTCGACGACGCCGCGGAGCGCCCGGCCCGTACAGCGGGCACGATCGTCAAGGACGAGGGCGAGGGCGGCAAGCAGCTCGCCGAGTTCCTCACGGGCCAGAAGTTCATCTGAGCGTCCGACGGCCCGTACGAACCCTCACCCGCCCTCGCCATTCCCGCAGGAGAGCAGAACCATGGCTGAAGTCCTCATCTACGTCGACCACGTGGACGGCGCCGTCCGCAAGCCCACCCTCGAACTGCTGACGCTGGCCCGCCGCGTCGGCGACCCCGTCGCCGTGCACCTCGGCCCGGGCGCCGAGGAGGCCGCGAAGGTCCTCGGCGAGCACGGCGCCGTCAAGGTCCTGGCCGCCGACGCCCCGGAGTTCGCCGACTACCTCGTCGTGCCCAAGGTGGACGCGCTCCAGGCCGCGTACGAGGCGGCCTCCCCGGTCGCCGTGCTCGTGCCGTCCTCCGCCGAGGGCAAGGAGATCGCGGCCCGCCTCGCGGTCCGCATCGGCTCCGGCATCATCACCGACGCCGTCGACCTGGAGGCCGGCGACGAGGGCCCGGTGGCCACGCAGTCCGTCTTCGCGGCCTCGTTCACCACCAGGTCCCGCGTCACCAAGGGCACCCCGGTCATCACCGTCAAGCCCAACTCCGCCGCCCCCGAGGCCGCCCCGGCCGCCGGTACGGTCGAGCAGCTCGCCGTCTCCTTCAGCGAGCAGGCCACCGGCACCAAGGTCGTCTCCCGCACGCCGCGCGAGTCGACCGGCCGCCCGGAGCTGACCGAGGCCGCGATCGTGGTCTCCGGCGGCCGCGGCGTCAACGGCGCCGAGAACTTCCCCGTCATCGAGGGCCTGGCCGACTCGCTCGGCGCGGCCGTCGGCGCCTCGCGCGCGGCGGTCGACGCCGGCTGGTACCCGCACTCCAACCAGGTCGGCCAGACCGGCAAGTCCGTATCGCCGCAGCTCTACATCGCGGCGGGCATCTCCGGCGCGATCCAGCACCGGGCGGGCATGCAGACCTCGAAGACCATCGTGGCCATCAACAAGGACGCCGAGGCCCCGATCTTCGACCTCGTCGACTACGGCGTGGTCGGCGACCTCTTCGACGTCGTCCCGCAGCTCACGGACGAGGTCAAGACCCGCAAGGGCTGAGTCCGACCGCACGGGCACGCGGCGGCGGTCCGTACGACCCGGTCGGGGCCGTACGGACC
>NZ_JBHVHQ010000767.1:0-4174 GCF_042800135.1 Streptomyces sp. NPDC057654
GTGTCGTGGGCTCCGCCCTTCCGCTGTTCCGTCTACGGCCCTACGGCCCGTCGGGGCCTGTGCTCACCAGGCCGCGGGCGCGTAGTCCTTGAGGAAACAGCCGTACAGGTCCTCGCCCTGCTCGCCGCGGACGATCGGGTCGTAGACCCGCGCCGCGCCGTCGACGAGGTCCAGCGGGGCGTGGAAGCCGTCCGCCGCCAGCCGCACCTTGTCCGGGTGCGGGCGCTCGTCGGTGATCCAGCCCGTGTCGACGGCGGTCATCAGGATGCCGTCCGACTCCAGCATCTCCTGGGCGCTGGTGCGGGTGAGCATGTTCAGGGCGGCCTTGGCCATGTTGGTGTGCGGGTGGCCCGCGCCCTTGTAGCCGCGGCTGAACTGCCCCTCCATCGCGGAGACGTTCACCACGTACTTGCGGCGCGCCGAGGCCGCCGCCATCGCCGGGCGCAACCGGCTCACCAGCACGAACGGCGCCGTCACATTGCACAGCTGCACTTCGAGCAGCTCCACCGGATCGACCTCGTTCACCCGCTGGATCCAGCTGTTGGACGCGTCGAGGTCCGGTACGAGCCCGCCCGCGTCGATCGCGGTCCCCGCCTCGACCCGCGCGAGCGACGCCGAGCCGCTGGTCAGCGCCAGGTCGGTGAGGGTCTGCGGGGTCAGCGCGTCATGGCCGGCGATGGCCGGGCCCGGCAGCTCGGGCTGCGCACCGCTGCCGAACGCCCCGAAGACGACGGACTGCGGCAGCTCCCCCGCCGGCAGCGGGCCCGCCTCGGCGTTGATCAGTTCGCGGTACGCCTGCGGGGAGCGCCGTACGGTCTGCGCGGCGTTGTTGATCAGGATGTCCAGCGGGCCGTCCGCGCTCACGGAATCGGCGAGCGCCACGACCTGCGCGGGGTCGCGCAGGTCGATGCCGACGACCTTGAGCCGGTGCAGCCAGTCGCCGCTGTCCTCCATCGCCTTGAACCGCCGGATGGCGTCGTTCGGGAAGCGGGTGGTGATCGTGGTGTGCGCGCCGTCGCGCAGCAGCCGCAGCGCGATGTACATGCCGATCTTGGCCCGGCCGCCGGTGAGCAGCGCGCGCCGCCCGGTCAGGTCGGCGCGGGCGTCGCGGCGCGCCCGGTTCTGCGCGGCGCAGTCGCGGCACAGCTGGTGGTAGAACGCATCCACCTCGACGTAGCGCGTCTTGCAGATGTAGCAGGAGCGGGGGCGCTCCAGGATGCCGACGATCTCGGCGGCCGAGGTGGCGGCGAGCGGTATGCCGCGCGTCTCGTCGTCGATGCGGTCGGCGGCGCCGGTGGCCGTGGCCTCGGTGACCGCCTTGTCGTTGGCGGTCTTCGCGGCCCGGCGCTCCTGGCGGCGGCGCTGCTTGACCGTGCGGTAGATGCCCGAGGTGGCGCGGCGGATCGCGATGGCGTCGGGGTGGTCCACCGGCAGTTCGTCGAGTTCCGCGAGAACGCTCAGGCAGACGGCCATGCGCTCCGCGTCGATTCCGGGGACGTCGGCGTCGGCGTCGGCACCATCGATGCCGGAGGTATCCGCGTCGGCACCATCGATGCCGGGCGCCTCCGCTCGGCCCTCCGGCTGCGGTTCGCCGCCCTGGGCGGGGATCGCGGGCTGTCCCGCCCCTGCCGGGTGCTCGGCCGCCTGACCGGCCCTGTTCTCTTCAGTGACCGTCATCGCCGGTGCCGTTTCCCACTCTGTCCGTCTGTTCCGTCCGGGCCTCGGCCCGGTTCAACCCTCAGCAGAACTTTACTTGACGTTTTCGGCCCGGCTGCGGCTCAGCCCGCTCACCCCAGGCCGTACGTCCGTACCGCCGTCCCCGCGAAGACCGCCGCCCGCTCGGCCGGGCCGAGGCCGTCCGTCAGCTCGCGCGCGGCGGCCAGGACCTCGCCGTACGAGGCGGCGAGGCGGCAGACCGGCCAGTCGGAGCCGAACATCAGCCGGTCGGGGCCGAAGGCGTCGAGCACGGTGTCGGCGTACGGGCGCAGGCCGTCCACCGTCCAGGCCGCCCAGTCGGCCTCGGTGACCATGCCGGAGAGCTTGCAGACCGTGTTGGGCTGCTCGGCGAGCGCGCGGACCGCGTCGGCCCAGGGCCGTAGCGTGCCCGTGGCGATGGGCGGCTTGCCTAGGTGGTCGAGGACGAAGGTGAGCTGCGGCAGGGCCGCCGCGGCGGCGCGCGCGGCGGGCAGCTGGTGGTCGAGGACGACGAGGTCGTAGGCGAGACCGGCCGCGGCGACCGCCGCCAGCCCGCGGCGCACGTCGGGTCGGAGCAGCCAGTCGGGGTCCGTCTCGCCCTGGACCTGGTGCCGGATGGACACCAGGTGTTCGCCGCCGGGCAGCTCGCGCAGGGCGGCGAGGGCGTCGGCGACGCCGGGCGCGGTGAGGTCGGTCCAGCCGACGACTCCGGCGATCAGCTCGTCCGCCGCGGCGAGCGCGAGCAGTTCCGGGGTCTCCTCGGCCACCGTGACCGTCTGGACGACCACGCTCGCGGTGACCCCGGCGGCCGTCGCCTCCTCGCGGAGGTCGGCCGGGGAGAAGTTCCGTCGCAGCGGCGCCATCCGGGGCCCGGTGATCCAGTCCTGGTCCCGTACCGCCAGGTCCCAGACGTGGTGGTGCGCGTCCACGATCCCGGCCGGGGGTGCGGCGCCGCGGTCGATGGGTGGTGTGGTCACGGCGTCACAGCTCCCATACGACGGGCAGCCCTGCGGCGGCTCCGTCCGGCGAGTAGTCGTGGGCGGTCGTCAGCAGCTCGTCCATCCGTGCCTGCCAGGCGACGTTGACCGGCAGTTTCTCCAGCTCGGCGAGCATCTTCGGATAGTCGGGGCACTCGATGAGGTGGAAGAGGTCGGTGCCGCTGCGCCAGATCGTCCACGAGGTGGCTCCGGCGGCCCGGATGGCGGCGACCAACTCGGCGGGCACTTCGCGGTGCGCCGCCTCGTACTCGTCGATCCGCTCGGCGCGGACCGTGGTGTGCAGGGCGATCCTCATGGCGGCTCCCGTTCCTGGATCGGTCGAATGGTCGGTGCGGGTGCACTGACGGCGGTGGGGGTGTACGGGCGGGCGCCTCGCCCTGAAGGGGCGCGGGGAACCGCGCGAACGGCCACGACGTACCCGCGGGCGACATACCGGGCTTCCAATGGCCCTACAAGCGGGGCGCTCACCGCCCCGTAGGCACCGGCACCCGTTCCGGCAGCAGACCGCTCCCCCGCAGTTCGGCCCAGAATCCCTCCGGCACCGGCCGCCGCAGCAGGTCCGCGCCGTCGCGGACCTCGTCCGCCGAGCGGGCGCCGACCAGGACGCTCGCGACGGCCGGGTGGCCGAACGGGAAGTGCAGGGCCGCCGCCCGCAGCGGTATGCCGTGCCGCTCGGCCACGGTCCGGGCGGCCAGCGCCCGGTCCAGTACGGGCCGGGGCGCGGCTTCGTAGTCGTACCGGGCGCCGGGGCGCGGGTCGGCGAGCAGCCCGGAGTTGAAGACCCCTCCGACGATCACGCTCTTGCCGCGGGCCGCGGCCTCGGGGAGGAGTTCGGTCAGGCCGCTCTGGTCGAGGAGGGTGTAGCGGCCGGCGAGCAGCACGGCGTCGACGTCGGTGTCGCGCACGAAGCGGGCGAGCGGCGCGGCGTGGTTCATGCCCGCGCCGATCGCGCCGACGACGCCTTCGGCGCGGAGCCGTTCCAGGGCGGGATAGCCCTGGTCGAGGGCCTGTTCGAGGTGGTCGTCGGGGTCGTGCAGATAGACGACGTCGACGCGCTCCAGGCCGAGCCGGGCGAGACTGGCCTCGATGCTCCGGAGCACGCCGTCCGCGCTGAAGTCCCAGATCCGGCGGTGGGTGGCGGGCACGGCGAAGCCGCCTTCGGTGTCCTCGCCGACGGCGGCGGGGTCCGCCTCCAGCAGCCGTCCGACTTTGGTGGACACGGTGTACTCGGCGCGCGGCCGGTCGCGCAGGGCGGCGCCGAGGCGGCGTTCGGAGAGGCCGAGGCCGTAGTGCGGCGCGGTGTCGAAGTAGCGCATTCCCTCGTCCCAGGCGGCGTCGACGGCCGCCCTGGCGTCGGCGTCGCTCACGGGGGTGTAAAGGTTGCCGAGGCCGGCCGCTCCGAAGGACAGCTCGGTGACGGGGACCGTGGTGCGGCCGAGCCGGGTGGTCCTCATCGTTCGGCCGGGCGCAGTCGCAGGCCC
>NZ_JBHVHQ010000768.1:0-4172 GCF_042800135.1 Streptomyces sp. NPDC057654
CGTCACGCTGGTCGTTCTGGGCCATGGCGCGCTGCAAGGCGGCGTCCTCGGTCAGCTCGGGGGTCAGTTCGGGCTGCCGGGAGCGCCGCTTCCGGAACGGGGACGAGCCTGCCATCGCAGACCCGTCCCTCAGGCCGCGCAGTCGCGGCAGATCGGCTGGCCGTTCTTCTCCGCGGCCAGCTGGCTGCGGTGGTGCACGAGGAAGCACTCCATGCAGGTGAACTCATCGGCCTGCCGGGGCAGCACCCGGACGGACAGCTCCTCGTTGGAGAGGTCCGCACCGGGCAGTTCGAGGCCCTCGGCCTGGTCGAATTCGTCCACGTCGACGGTCGACGCCGACTTGTCGTTCCGCCGGGCCTTCAGTTCCTCGATGCTGTCCTCGTTGACGTCATCGTCGGTCTTGCGTGGGGTGTCGTAATCCGTTGCCATGTCGCTCTCCCCCTCTGGGTGTCTGCGGTGTCTCAGCGCACGTAACGCGTGAGAGGCCGGACTTGTGCCCGACCTGAGGCGGAGATTTTGCCTCACATCAAGGTCTGTTACTCAATCGACACCCAACCGCACCCCTGAAGAGGTGATCAGGTTGGGTGGCGATCGGGACCGTACACGGTCCGAAAGTCGCACTGTCACGCGCCATCACGAGTACTTCCCGTGATCAAGACCCCTGGAAACCCGGATTTTCCCGGCGTTACGGCGGCTTTCGCGATCACGGAGAGTGGATGGCCGGAAGTTTGCTCATGTGATCGATCACACATGATCACGGTGTCGGCGGACCATGAAAATTCCGCCCAAAGCGAACCTCTCAAGAGAAGGATCTCAGGCCGGGAGCACGACGCGCATCACGAGGCCACCGCCTTCCCGTGGCTCCGCGGTGATCCGGCCGCCGTGCGCGCGCGCCACGGAGCGCACGATCGACAGGCCGAGACCGACGCCCTTGTCGCTGCCCGTGCGCTCGGTACGGAGCCGCCGGAAGGGCTCGAAGATGTTGTCCACCTCGTACGCCGGGACGACCGGCCCGGTGTTCTCCACCACCAGCACCGCCTGCCCCCGCTGGCTCTCCGTCGTCACCCGCACCCAGCCGTCCGGGGTGTTGTAGCGCACCGCGTTCTGCACCAGGTTCAGCGCGATCCGCTCCAGCAGCACGCCGTTGCCCTGGACGACGGCGGGCTGCCGGTCGCCCGTCAGCTCCACGTCCTTGGCCTGGGCCTCCGCGCGGGTCTGGTCGACGGCCTGGGTCGCCACCTCGGCGAGGTCCACGGGCTTGCGGTCCACGAGCTCGTTGTCGCTGCGCGCGAGCAGCAGCAGCCCCTCCACGAGCTGCTCACTGCGCTCGTTGGTCGCCAGCAGGGTCTTACCGAGCTGCTGGAGCTCCGGGGACGCCTCCGGGTCGGAGAGGTGCACCTCCAGCAGCGTGCGGTTGATCGCCAACGGCGTGCGCAGCTCGTGGGAGGCGTTCGCCACGAAGCGCTGCTGCGCGGTGAACGAGCGCTCCAGCCGGTCGAGCATCTCGTCGAAGGTGTCCGAGAGCTCCTTCAACTCGTCGTCCGGGCCGCCCAGTTCGATGCGCCGGCTCAGGTCCGTACCGGCGACGCGGCGGGCCGTGCGGGTCATCTTGCCCAGCGGGGAGAGCACCCGGCCGGCCATCGCGTAGCCGAACGCGAACGCGACGACGCTCAGGCCCAGCAGGGCCAGCAGCGAGCGGCGCAGCAGGCCGTTGAGGGCGAGCCGGCGCTGGTCCTGCATGCAGTTGTAGAGAACCTCGTTGAACTGGTCCGTCTTGAGGTTTCCGGAGATGCCCGGACAGGTGTCGTTGGTCGACTGCACGCTGCCGCCCAGCAGCTTGAACGGCAGCTCGTTGCCGACGTGCAGGGCCTGGGCCGCCAGCAGGTAGATGATCGTGAGCAGCACGATCCCGGCCATCAGGAACATCCCGCCGTAGAGCAGGGTGAGCCGTATCCGGATGGTCGGGCGGAACCACGGGAAGGGGCGCACGACGGGCTGTCGCGGGTCCCACGCCGGTTTGGGCGGGGCCGTCGGCGGAGCGGGGGTCGAGGCCATGCGGGGTCAGATCCGGTATCCGGAGCCGGGCACGGTGACGATCACGGCGGGCTCGCCGAGCTTGCGGCGGAGCGTCATGACCGTGACCCGTACGACGTTGGTGAACGGGTCGGTGTTCTCGTCCCAGGCCTTCTCCAGCAGCTGCTCGGCCGAGACCACGGCCCCCTCGCTGCGCATCAGCACCTCCAGCACCGCGAACTCCTTCGGCGCCAGCTGCACCTCCTTGCCGTCCCGGAACACCTCGCGGCGGTTCGGGTCGAGCTTGATCCCCGCGCGCTCCAGGACCGGCGGCAGCGCGACGGTCGTACGGCGCCCCAGCGCCCGTACGCGCGCGGTCAGCTCGCTGAACGCGAAGGGCTTGGGCAGATAGTCGTCCGCCCCGATCTCCAGCCCCTCCACGCGGTCGCTGACGTCGCCGGAGGCGGTCAGCATCAGCACGCGGGTGGGCATGCCCAGCTCGACGATCTTGCGGCAGACGTCGTCCCCGTGGACGAGCGGGAGGTCCCGGTCGAGGACCACGACGTCGTAGTCGTTGACGGCGATGCGTTCCAGGGCGGCGGCACCGTCGTACACGACGTCGACGGCCATGGCCTCCCGGCGCAATCCGGTGGCTACCGCATCGGCGAGCAGCTGCTCGTCCTCGACGACGAGTACGCGCACGGCGCTGTCCTTCCGTTTGGCCCCTTTTTGGGCAGGCTGCCAGGCTGTTAGCCACTCCATCCTGCCCCCAAGCCCGATAAACCGGCTGTAAGGGGGGCGAGCGGCCGAACATGACCGGGGATTCCGCAAGAAAAATCCCCCGTGATCCGCCGGTGAGCCCCCGGTGAATCCTCGAAGATCCTTCGTCTCCGCCGCGCCGCTCCCTCGACGATGCCGAGATTTCCGGGGGCCGCCCGAGGTTTCCCCTCACTCGGGGTTGGGGAGGACGACTGCACACACCCGCGATCACGCCCTGAATGTGGCGCGCCACACCTCGTTGCCGCTCAGGGGCCACGCACGTGATCGAACCGCCGCCGGCACACCCCCGTGCCATCGACCCATGCCGAGGGGGCGCATCATGGACGCGTTCACCGCTGGAATTCTCCAGCGTATAGAGAGCACCCAGACCGATCTCGACCAGGCCCGCGAAGCAGGCGACGACTTCCTCGTCGAGGTCGAGCAGGCAGAGCTGGACGACCTGCGCCGACTCGCCGCCGAACACGGCGTAGAGGTAACCGCCGCCTGAGCCACCGGCCCCGCCACGGGCCCGGCCGACCCACACGGCACCACCCACGCAGCGAAGCGCCCCCGCACCGAATGCTTGGTGAGGGGGCGCTTCGTGCTGTACGGCCCCACACCGCCCCGGCGGGCGCGGGCGGTCCCGGTGGGGCGTGAGGGGGCCCGTACGGTCTGTACGGGCCGTACACGGCGGTTGAGGGCGGTGGTGGGGTCAGTCGTGCCAGGCGCCCAGGTTGTCCAGGAGTTCCTGGAGGGGCTCGAAGAGGCCGGGCGGGGCGGTGACGGCGAGTTCTCCGGAGAGGAGGTCGCCGGGGCGGCCGCCGGTGAGGGCGCCCGCTTCGCGCGCTATGAGGGCGCCCGCCGCGAAGTCCCAGGGGTTCAGGCCGCGCTCGTAATAGCCGTCGAGACGGCCGCAGGCCACGTCGCACAGGTCGATGGCGGCGGAGCCGGCGCGCCGGATGTCGCGCACGCGCGGCAGCAGGGCACGGACCACCTCGGCCTGGGCCGCCCGGCGTTCGGTGAGGTAGCCGAAGCCGGTGCCGATCAGGGCCTGTTCGAAGGCGGGGGCGGGGTTGCAGCGCACCCGCTCGTCGTCGGCGTACGCGCCCTCGCCGAGGACCGCGTGGTAGGTCTCGCCGCGCATCGGGGCCGCGACGACGCCGACCACGGCCTCGCCGTGCAGCTCTGCGGCGATGGAGACCGACCAGGAGGGCAGGCCGTAGAGGTAGTTCACGGTGCCGTCGACCGGGTCGATGACCCAGCGCACGCCGCTGCTGCCCGGCGTGCTGGCGCCCTCCTCGCCGAGCAGCCCGTCGTCGGGGCGCTCCTCGGCGAGGAAGTCGGTGATCAGCTTCTCGGCGGCGATGTCCATCTCGGTGACGACGTCGATGGGGCTGGTC
>NZ_JBHVHQ010000769.1:0-4162 GCF_042800135.1 Streptomyces sp. NPDC057654
CGCGCGGCACGGCCGGGCGGCCCGCCGCGGGGTACGCGCTCGCCGTCGGCGCCGGCCGCATCGCGCGGGCGGGGGCCGACGCCGCCGGCACGTTCTACGCCGCGCAGTCCCTGCGCCAGCTGCTCCCCCAGACCCACCGCCCGTACGCCCACGTCCGGGGCGTCACCGTCCGGGACTGGCCCGCGACCCCGCTACGCGGGGTCATCGAGGGCTTCTACGGCACCCCGTGGTCGCACCAGGCCCGCCTGGAGCAGCTCGACTTCGACGCCGCGCACAAGATGAACATCTACGCGTACTCGCCCAAGGACGACCCGTATCTGCGGGCGAAGTGGCGGGACCCCTACCCGGCGGCGCAGCTCGCCGAGCTGAAGGAGCTGGTGGACCGGGCGCGCGCCGACCATGTGGAGTTCACCTACGCCCTCTCCCCCGGCCTGTCCGTCTGCTACAGCTCGGACGCCGAGGCGAAGGCGCTGACGGCCAAGTTCGAGACGCTGTGGAAGATCGGGGTGCGGACGTTCGCCGTGCCGCTTGACGACATCAGCTACACGAAGTGGAACTGCGCCGCCGACGAGAAGAAGTTCGGTACGGGCGGGGGCGCGGCCGGTGCGGCCCAGGCGCATCTGCTCAACCGCGTCAACCACGACTTCATCGCCGCGCACAAGGGGGCCGAGCCCCTCCAGATGGTGCCGACGGAGTACTACGACATCAAGCCGTCCCCGTACAAGAAGGCGATCGCCGACCAGCTCGACAAGAACGTCCTGGTCGAGTGGACCGGCGTCGGGGTGATCGCGCCGACGATGACCCGCGCGCAGGCGAAGACCGCCCGGAGCCTGTTCGGGCATCAGATCCTGACCTGGGACAACTATCCGGTCAACGACTATGTCTCGGACCATCTGCTGCTCGGTCCGTTCAACGGGCGTGAGAAGGGGCTGGCGGGGGATCTCGCCGGGATCACCGCCAACCCGATGGTCCAGCCCGCGGCCTCGAAGATCGGGCTCTACACGGTCGCGGACTACGCGTGGAACGACCAGGCGTACGACGCCCGTACCTCGTGGGACGGGGCGCTGCGCGAACTCGCCGGCGGTGACGCGCGGACCGAGCGGGCGCTGCGGGCCTTCGCCGACGCCAACTACGGGTCCCGGCTCAACCCGCAGCAGTCGCCGGGGCTGGACGCCGCGTTCCGGAAGTTCTGGCAGGGCGGCAGCGCGTGGCGGCTGGACCGGGAGCTGCGCGCGCTGCGGTCGGCGCCTGACGTGCTGCGTGCCCGGCTGTCGGACCGCGGGTTCATCGACGACTCCGGGCCGTGGCTGGATTCGACGAAGGCGTGGGGCACGGCCGCCCGTACGGCGCTGGCCATGGTCGAGGCGGTGCGCGACGGGGACAAGGCGGCGGCGCAGCGGCTGCGGCAGCGGCTGTCGGGGCAGGTCGGGACGGCCAAGTCGTTCGTCTATGTCGACTTGAACGGGAAGCGGATTCCGGTGGTCGTCGGCGACAAGGTGCTCGACGCGTTCGTGGACAAGGCCGTCGCGGAGTATGACGCGGGCCGCTTCAAGGGGGCCGCCACCCGCTGACGGTTTCGGCCGGACCGTCGCGGCGGGGGCGTTCGTACGCCTCCGGCGCGGCGGTTTTCGGCTTTTCCGCCCGGTGTTCCGAGGATTGTCAGTGGCTTCTGGGAGCCTGGGGGCCGGTTGTCGTCCACGGCGCGGAGAGGCGGAGTGATGGCCCGTACAGCTGAAGAGGTCGTGGCGAAGGCGGTGCGTGAGCTCGCCCCGGATACTGCCGCGAACCGCTTCGTGCCGCTGGTCGCCGCGGGCGAGGCGGCGCGCGAGTCCATCGCCGCCTTCGTCCTGGAGCAGCACCACATCATCGCGAGCGACCGGCGGAGCTTCCACCGGCTGGCGCGGCGGGCGGTGACGGACCAGTCGGCGGCGCCGGAGGTGGCGCCGTTCTTCGACGCCCTGGCGCAGGGCGAGACCGTGGCCCTGGAGCGGCTGGGCGTGCTGGCCGACGCCTGCGCTCTGGACGACGCGGCGGTCCGGGCGTACGAGCCGCGGGCCGGCTGCCAGGCGTACCCGGCGTACGCGGCGTGGCTCGCGTTGCAGGCCGAGCCCGCCGACGTGGTGATCGCGCTGACCGTCAACTTCGCGGCGTGGGGCGATTACTGCGCGGCCATGCGCGAGGCGCTGCGCGAGCACTACGGCTTCTCGGCCGAGGCGTGCGGATTCTTCGACTTCTTCGCCGAGCCCGACCCGAAGGCCGCCGAACAGGGCCTCTCCGCCGTACAGGCGGGGCTCGACGCGGACCGGGTCACGGAGCGGCTGGCCCACCGCTACGGCCGCCTCCTCCAGGCGTACGAGTTGATGTTCTGGAACACGCTCGCCACGGCCCCGGCTCCCCGCTGAGACGCCGCGCGACGGGACTCGTCGCAGTGGTGCCAGCACCACCCTCGTTTCGGGGCCTGGGCCGACTGCTTCCCGGGCGAGCGGGGAGGAAGGTTGCTCCCGTCGCCACAGGCGCGGCTGCCGGAACCGGCATCGACAACGGAAAACGGAACGGGGAGACATGATGGCCAGTCACACACGGCGGAGACTTCTCAAGGGCGCCGCGGTCGCTGCGGCGGGAAGCGTGGTCGGCGGCGGCCTCGGGCCCGGCTTCTTCACGGCGGCGGCGCGGGCGGCCGACGCGGCCGGGGAGAGCGGCGTGAGCGGCGCGAAGGGCGCGCGACCATTCCTGGAGGGGGCTTTCGCACCGGTCACCGAGGAGTTGACCGCCTTCGATCTCAAGGTGACCGGCCGCATTCCGCGTGATCTGGACGGCCGTTACCTGCGCAACGGTCCGAACGCGCTGGCCCTGGAGGATGTCCGCGCCCACCACTGGATGCTCGGCGACGGGATGGTGCACGGGGTCCGGCTGCGCGGCGGGCGCGCGGAGTGGTACCGCAACCGCTGGGTGCGGTCCTCGCAGGTGACGGCGAAGCTGGGCGAGACGTACCCCGGCCCGGTGCCGCCGGACGACTTCGCGTGCAACACGCACGTGATCCCGTACAAGGGCCGCGTCCTGGCGATGCAGGAGAGCGGGCCGCTGCCGTACGAGCTGGACGGCGAGCTGAACACCGTGCGCCCGTACGACTTCCGCTCCACGCTCAAGGGCACGTTCACCGCGCACACCAAGTACGACGCGGCGGCCGACGAGCTGCACGCGATCACGTACTACCCCACCTGGGACCATGTGCGGCACATCATGATCGACCGGACCGGCCGGGTGGCGCGGACCACGCGGGTTCCCGTGGCGGACGGGCCGATGATGCACGACTTCGCGCTCACCGAGAAGTACGTGGTGATCGTGGACGTGCCGATCACCTTCGACGCCGCGGCGGCCGAGGCGGGCGCGATCGTGCCCTACATCTGGAACGGCGAACACCCCATGCGCATCGGCCTGTTGCCGCGCGCCGGCGGCAGCACGCGCTGGTTCGAGATCGACCCGGTGTACTACTCGCACACGCTCAACGCCTACGACCGGGGCGACACGGTCGTGATGGAGTACATCGGGTTCCCCGCGCCGTTCTACGCCGCCGGCCGCGGCATGGGCGGGCCCTGTGCCACCGGGTCCCCGACGCTGGACCGCTGGACGATCGATCCGCGCGCGGGCCGGGTGCGAAGCAGCCGCCTGGACGACCGCCCGCAGGAATTCCCCCGCATCAACGAATCCCTCGTCTCGCGCCGGCACCGCTATGCCTACACCGCGAGCGCGGCCGAGATGTGGCGCGCGTACGAGACCGCCGACGGCGTGCCGCCGGACGAGAAGTTCACCAACCACCTGATCAAGCACGACATGCTGCGCGGCAGCAGGCAGCTGGTCCGCTTCCCCGAGGGCGCGGCGGCCGGCGAGCCGGTGTTCGTCCCGCGGCGCGGGGCGCGCGACGAGGACGACGGCTACGTACTGTCGTATGTGAACGACCCCGACCGCGGCGCCACCGACCTGGTGATCCTCTCGGCCCAGGACTTCGGCGGCCGCCCACTGGCCCGGATACACCTGCCCGGCCGGGTTCCGCTGGGCTTCCACGGCAGCTGGGTCGCGGACGCGTAGCACTCCTGGGGCGCTTCCCCCGTCCAAGGGGGAGCTGCCGGTGGCGGGGGCCGCTCAGCCGCCCAGTTCGCGGTGG
>NZ_JBHVHQ010000770.1:0-4154 GCF_042800135.1 Streptomyces sp. NPDC057654
CCGAGGAGCTGTGCATCAGCCGTCCGACCTGGGCGTAGATGTCCCAGGCGAGGCCGTTCTCGGTGGTGCGGGAGGAGTCGTCGGGGACGGTGGCGCAGTTGCGCGGGTCGCTCAGCGGCAGCGGGTTGGCCAGGGAGAGGTCCTTGTAGCGCTTCGGATCGAAGTTCTTCAGCGCCTCCATGGAGGTGGGCTTGACGGTGACGCCGACCCAGGCGTCGCCGTTCTTCACCAACTGCCGGTGCGTGTGCGCCCAGCCGATGTTGAGGTCGAAGTGGCTGGAGGGGTTGAGCATCTCGACGACCACCCGGCCGCTGAACTTCGCCCGGTCGGCGGGGCGCCGTACGAGCATGCGGGTGGTGTAGGGGGCGTCGGGGGTGCGGACGACCGCGGCGCCGGGCTTCGGCCAGTCGTAGACGTTGGCGGTGCCGCTGACGGTGTACTCGCCCTCGCTGTAGCCGGACCGGGTCAGGTCCTCGGGGACCTGCTCGTAGGGGGCCGCGCCGAAGGCGTGCGAGGACGCGCTCTCCGGCAGCGGGCCGGAGACGGTGGGCAGGGGCTCGCGGACGGCGGCGTGCGCGGGGACGGCGGTGGTGGCGGCGAGGCCGCCGGCGACCAGGGTCGCCGCGGCGCCGACGCGGAGGGCTCTGGGCACGGCGCCGAGTACGCGGCGGAGCGGTGGAAGGCTGGGCATGCGCTCTCCTCGGGGGGTTGGGGGCAGGCGCGTCGGGGCCCTGCTCGCAGGGGGTGCCATTCGATGGATACGTATTCATGGATACGTATCCACGGCACGTTATGCCGCCGGGGCCGTGTGATCAAGGGCTTCGTGGCACGCAATGAGCCGTACCGCCGGGGAAGTTGACGGACGGGGACGCGGAAGGCCGAAGCGGGCCGGAATCGCGGCCGCTCGGGGAACGCCCGCCGCGCTCCGCCCGCCGGGCGGGCCGGAACCGGCGCTCGGTGCGCCCTCCCGGCCTCGGTTCCGGCTTCGACCTGGGCGGCGGCCCGGCCCCTGACGATCCGTCGGACGAACGCCCTCGGCCTCCGCCCGGGCCCCGGCCCGGAGCCGCGGCGGCACGGGTTTCGTATCCTTGCTCCGACACCAGACGGAAGTAGGGATCCATGGCGCGGCGGCCGGCAGTCACGAGCGTGCAGATCGCCCGCGAGGCGGGCGTCGCCCAGTCGACGGTCTCCCGCGTCCTGAACGGCGGCAGCGTGTCCGCCGAGGCCCGGCGGCGGGTGCTCGACGCGGTCGCCAAGTACGACTTCCAGCCGAGCCAGGCGGCGCGCAGTCTGGTGGGCTCGCGCTCGGGGCTCATCGGCGTGGTCATCCGGGATCTGACGAACCCGTTCTACCCGGTGATGGTCAAGGCCATGGAGCGGGTGCTGCACGAGCGGGGGCTGCGCCTGTCGCTGGTGACGGACGTGATGACCCCGGAGGAGGGGCTGGCGCTGTTGCGGCGCGAGGGCGTGGACGGGGTGGTGTTCACGGCCGCGGTGCGGGACGACCCGCTGGTCCACCGCATGCTCGGGCACGGGGTCCCGGCGGTGCTGTGCCACCGCACCCTCGATGACTTCCCGGCCGACCAGGTGGAGGCCGACAACGCCACGGCGGGCCGGCTGGCCGCGGACCACCTGCTGGGGCTGGGGCACCGGCGCATCGCGATGGTGTGCGGCCCGGCCGGGGCGAGCACGGCGCAGCAGCGCGGCCGCGCGTTCCACGAACGGGTGGCGGCCCACGGGGGCGTCGCCCTGACCGAGGCCGACGGGGACTACGACTACGCGACCGCCTATGACGCGGTGCGCGCGCTCCTGGCCGGCGCGGAGCCGCCCACCGCGCTGTTCTGCCACAACGACGTCATGGCGTACGCGGCGCTCAACGCGGCCGCGGCGTCGGGCGTTTCGGTGCCGCGCGAGCTGAGCGTGGTGGGCTGCGACGACGTGCCGCTGTCGGCGTGGGAGCGCATCGCCCTGACCACGGTGCGCCAGCCGCTGGAGCGGATCGCCCAGGCCGGGGTCGAGCTGCTGCTGGAGCGGCTGGAGAACCCGGACGCGCCGCCCCGGCGCGAGGTCCTGCCCGTCGACTTCGTCGAGCGTTCCACCACGGCCCCCGCGTAAGGCGTCTCCGCCACGGCTCCCGCGTAAGGCCGTCCCCCGTGTGAGGCGCCTCCACCGCGGCCCCCGCGTAAGGCGTCTCCACCGCCCCGCGTAAAGCACCCCCACCGTCTCGCGCAAGACACTTCTCCGTCACCTCTTGACCGTTCGGCGGTTCGCGTTCCATGCTGTGGATACGTATCCAATGGATACGTATCCACAGTCCGAGCAAAGGAGCTGGGCGTGTCCCGCACCATCAAGGCCGCCACCACCTCGTCCACCGCGCCGTCCGGCGACGACACCGTCGCGCAGGCCGTCCGCGAACTGATCGCCGACGTACGCGGCCGTGGCGACGCGGCGGTCCGCGAGCTCTCGAAGCGCTTCGACCGCTGGGAGCCGGAGTCCTTCCGCCTCGGCGACGAGCGGATCGCCGAGCTCATCGGCACGCTCGACGCCCAGGTCATCGAGGACATCAAGACCGTCCAGGCGAACGTCCGCCGCTTCGCCGAGGCACAGCGCGCGTCGATGTCCGAGGTCGAGATCGAGTCCGCCCCCGGCGTCTTCCTCGGCCACCGCCACGTTCCGGTCCAGTCCGTCGGCGCGTACGTGCCCGGCGGCCGCTACCCGCTGACGGCCTCGGCGCACATGACGATCGTGACCGCCAAGACCGCCGGTGTGCCCCGCGTGATCGCCTGCACCCCGCCGATCCGCGGCGAGATCCCCGCCGCCACCGTCGCCGCGATGCACTTCGCCGGAGCCGACGAGATCTACATCCTCGGCGGCGTCCAGGCGATCGCCGCGATGAGCGTCGGCACCGAGACGATCGACCCGGTGAACATGCTGGCCGGGCCGGGCAACGCCTATGTGGCCGAGGCGAAGCGCCAGCTCTTCGGCGAGGTCGGCATCGACCTGTTCGCCGGCCCCACGGAGATCCTCGTCGTGGCCGACGACAAGGCCGACCCGTTCATCGCCGCCGTCGACCTGCTCTCCCAGGCCGAGCACGGCCCGGACTCCCCGGCCGTGCTGGTCACCACCAGCGAGCGGGTGGCCGACGAGGTGCAGCGGCACATCGAGGAGATCCTGCCCGGCATGCGCACCGGCGACATCGCCGGTCCGGCCTGGCGCGACCACGGCCAGATCGTCCTCGCCGACGACCTCGACGAGGCGTACCGCGTCGCCGACGAGTTCGCCTACGAACACGTCCAGGTCCTCACCGAGAACCCCCGCGAGGCGCTGGAGAAGATGCACGCCTACGGCGCCCTGTTCCTGGGCGAGGGCACCTGCGTCTCCTACGGCGACAAGGTGATCGGCACCAACCACGTGCTGCCGACCCGCGGCGCGGCCCGCTACACCGGCGGCCTGTGGGTCGGCATGTACCTGCGCACCGTGACCTACCAGGAGGTGCGCGAGCCGGGGTCGTCCGCCGACCTCGGGGTGCTGTGCGGCCGGGCCGCCCGCGTCGAGCTCTTCGAGGGCCACGCCCGCTCCGGCGACGTACGGGCCGCCAAGTACGCCGGCGTCCCGCTGGAGTGGACCGACCACTACGGCACCGCCCGCAGCTGACACCGCCGCACCCGCCCCGCCCTGGCACGATCAACGGAGATCACATGGCCACCGCCGCTACCCTGACGCCGGAGCAGGTCCGCCGTCGATCACTTCAGTCCGGCACCATCGGCGCGATCGTCGAGTGGTACGAGTACACGATCTACGGCGTCGCCGCCGCGCTGGTGTTCGGGCACCTGTTCTTCCCGAACCTCGCGCCCGGCGTCGGCCAGATCGTCTCGCTCGCGTCGTTCGGCGTGGGCTTCCTGGCGCGCCCCGTCGGCGCGTTCGTCGCCGGACACCTCGGAGACCGGATCGGCCGCAAGTCCACGCTGATCCTGACGTTCTCGATCATGACGGTGGCCACCGCCGGGGTCGGCCTGATGCCGACCTACCAGCAGATCGGGGTCGGGGCGCCGCTGCTGCTGTGCGTCCTGCGGCTGGCCCAGGGGCTCGCGGTCGGCGGCGAGTGGGGCGGGGCGGCCATCGTCGCGGTGGAGAACGCGCCGCGTGCCCGCCGC
>NZ_JBHVHQ010000771.1:0-4150 GCF_042800135.1 Streptomyces sp. NPDC057654
GGTTTCGATGAAGGTGTCATCAGTTCTCCCGCGCCGGGACCGGATCGAGCCTCCGCTCCGGCGGCGGCTGCGTACGGGACGCGGACGCCGTGATGCGGGCCAGTTCGGCCTCGATCACCGCGGCCACCTGCGGAATCCCGTCGTCCTCCAGGAGCTCCCAGTGGTCGCAGGTCATCGGCTCCACCAGGTAGTCGCCCTCGGCGCGACGGCGCCAGAAGGCGCGTACGTCGGCCAGGAAGTCCTCCTCGGCGCCCTCGACGGCCTGCATCAGATACAGCCGGGCCGTGGTCGACGTCGGCTGGTAGTGGCGCGCGGACTCCCGGTTGTGGCAGTAGATGCGGTAGTACTGCTCGATCTGCTCGTCGTCGATGCCCGGGTACATGCCGTTGAACCTGACGAGCTTGTCGCGGAACTCGGCCATGCTCACGTGCTCGATGCCGGGGCGGTTGTCCGGGTCGTCGCTGCCCTGCGCGTCGAGCAGGACGACGCTGAAGTCGGTGCGCCCGGCCTCCGCCAGCTGCTTGCCCATCTCGTGGGCGATCAGCCCGCCGAAGGAGAGCCCGGAGATGACCAGCGGGCCGTCCGGCAGCGGTTCGATGAGCCGCAGATAGGACGCGGCCATGGCCTCGACCGTGGGCAGGAAGGTCTCGCCGGGGTTCACGCCGGGCGACTGGATGCCGTAGACGCCGCAGTCGGGCCCGAGCGCCTTGGCGAGCGAGAGGTAGCAGAAGGCGGTGCCGCCCGCCGGGTGGACGCACACCACGTTGGGCCCGGAGCCCTTGCGGAACTCGATCAGGTTGCTCGGCGGCCTGCCGTCGGCGCCCCGCCGCAGCCGTCCGCCCAGCTCCTCGATGGTGGGGTGCAGCATGATGTCCCGCAGCGGCAGGTTCTCGCCGAACTCCTCCTGGACGGCGTGGGCCATCTTGATCGCGGAGATCGAGCTGCCGCCGATGTCGAAGAAGCTGTCCCGGATGCCGATCTCGGAACGCAGCAGCAGCCGCTGCCAGATCTGATAGAGCGACAGCTCGATGTGGTCGCGCGGGCTCGCCGTGTTGACCTGTACGGGGCCGCCGTCGCGGGCCCGCGCCAGCAGCGCCTCCCGGTCGAGCTTGCCGTTGACGGTCAGCGGCAGGCTCGGCAGCTCCACGAAGAGCGCCGGGAGCATATAGCCCGGCAGCCGCCGCGACAGCGCCTCGCGCCACTCGCCCGCCGACCACGGCTCGGCCTCGCCGCGGCCGACGCAGGCCACCAGCCGCTGCTCGCCGGTCGGCCCGTCATCCGCCAGCACCGCCGCCTCGCGCACGCCGGACTGCTCCAGCAGCACCGCCTCGATCTCGCCGGGCTCGATGCGGAAGCCGCGCAGCTTGACCTGGCGGTCGCCGCGGCCCAGGAACTCGATGTCGCCGTCCGGCAGCCGCCGCGCGAGATCGCCGCTGCGGTACATCCGCTCGCCGGGTACGAACGGGTCGGGCACGAACCGCTCGGCGGTCAGGTCCGGCCGGCCCAGGTAGCCGCGGGTCAGCCCCGCGCCGCCGACGTAGAGCTCGCCCGCCACGCCGACCGGCACCGGCTCCAGCCGCTCGTCGAGCAGATAGACACGGGTGTTGGCCAGCGGCCGGCCGATGGGGCACTGCCGTGCCGCGGGCGTCGGATCGACGTAGGCGGTGCAGTAGACCGTGGTCTCCGTCGGCCCGTAGCCGTAGAGGACGCGCAACTCGGGCATCAGCCGCGTCATGCGGTACAGCGCCCCCTCGGGCAGCGACTCCACGCCCGTCAGCAACTGCCGCACCTTCAGCCCCGCCAGACGCTCCTCGGGGGCCTCGTCGATCCACTTGACGAACGCCGGCGGCAGGAACGTCTGCACGATCTGATGCGTACGCAGCCAGTCCATCAGCGCGCCCGGGTCGCCGCGCAGCTCCTCCGGCACCAGGTGCAGGGTGCCGCCGGTGGTCAGCGGCAGCAGGGTCTCCTGCACCGACGAGTCGAAGCCGATGCTCGACCAGAGCGCCGCACCCTCGCCGGGCTCCGCCCCGAACTGCCCCAGCCCGTGGTCCAGCAGGTTGAGCACGTTGCCATGGGTCGCCGCCACGCCCTTGGGGCGGCCCGTCGAACCCGACGTGTAGATCACATAGGCCAGTCCGGCCGGGTCGTTCACGATGCCGGGCGGCTCCTCGCCGACGCCCTCGGCCTCGACCGCCGTCAGCGGCGACCAGCCCGCGGGCGGCTCGGCGGCGTCGCTCAGCACCAGGGCGGCATCCGCCACCATCGCCGTCAGCCGCTCCACCGGCAGGACGGGATCCATCGGCACATAGGCGGCCCCGGCCTTGAGGACGCCCAGGATGCCGACCACCAGACCCGCCGAGCGCCCCGCGTGCAGGCCGACCCGCTGTCCGGGGCGCACCCCGCGGGCGATCAGTACGTGCGCCAGCCGGTTGGCGCGCCGCTCCAGCGTGCCGTAGTCCAGTTGCCCGTCGGCGCTCACCAGCGCCGCCCGGCCCGGGTTGGTCCGCGCCTGCTCCTCGAAGCGCTCGACGACACCGCCCGGCGCACCGGCCCGGACGCCGCCGTTCCAGTCCACCAGCGCCTGCCGCCGCTCCCGCTCGTCCAGCAGCGACACGGCCCGCGCCGGTCGCGAGGCGTCCTCGGCCATCTGGGTGAGCACCCGCCGCAGGTAGGCGCCGTAGCGCTCCGCGGTCGCGGCGTCGAAGAGGGCGTCCGCGTAGTCCAGGCTGCCGGTGACGCGGCCGTCCTCCTCCGACAGCGTCAGCGTCAGATCGAACTTGGCGACCTCGTACGGCGATTCCAGCGGCGACACCTCGACGCCGGGCAGGTCCAGGTCGCCGCCCGCCCCGCCTTCGTCGGTCTGCCAGGCGAACATCGTCTGGAACAGCGGCGTATGGGCCTGGCTGCGCGGCGGGTTGACCAGCTCCACGACCCGCTCGAACGGCAGGTCCTGGTGGTCCATCGCGGCCAGCGCGGTCGTCCGGACCCGCCCCAGCAGATCCGCCACCGCCGGCCCGCCGGAGAGATCGATCCGCAGCGCCAGCGTGTTGACGAAGAAGCCGATCAGGCCCTCCAGTTCGCTGCGGCGGCGGTTGGCCACGGGCGTGCCGATCACCACGTCGTCCTGGCCCGACAGCCGGGAGAGGGTCAGCGCCCAGCCCGCCAGCACGGTCATGTACAGCGTGCTGCCGTTGCGGCGGCCCAGCTTCTTGAGCGCGTCGGTGAGCTCCGCGCCGAAATCGAGCCGTACCGACCCGCCGCGGTAGTCCTGTTCGGCCGGGCGCGGCCGGTCCGCGGGCACCTCCAGCAGCGCCGGGGCCGCCGCCAGCGCCGACTTCCAGTACGCGCCCGCCTTGGCCGGGCCGTCCTCGGACAGCCCCTGCCGCTGCCAGGCGGCGTAGTCCGCGTACTGCACCGGCAGGGGCGGCAGCGGGTCCTGGCCGCCGCGCCGGAACGCGGCGTACAGCTCCCCGAGTTCCCGCGTCAGGACCGTCATCGACCAGCCGTCCGACACGATGTGATGCAGCGTCAGCAACAGGGCGTGGTGGTCGGCGCCCAGCGTGATCAGCCGCCCGCGCGCGGGCGCGGCCCCGGCCAGGTCGAACGGCTCGGCCGCCTCCTCGCGTGCCAGCTCCCCGAGCCGCTCCTCGGCGTCGGGCAGCCCGGACAGGTCGTGGGCGCGCAGGGCGAACCCCTCGTCGGCCGGGCCGACCTCCTGGAAGGGCGTGCCCGCCGCGGCGGGGAACCGGGTCCGCAGCACCTCGTGCCGGGCCGCCAGCGCGTCCAGAGCGCGGGTCAGCGCCGCCCGGTCCAGAGGTCCGCGCAGCCGCAGCGCCAGCGGCATGTGGTACGCCTCGCTCGCGCCCGGCAACTGCGCCAGAAACCACAGCCGCTGCTGGGAGAAGGACAACTCCATTGGCGCCGCGCGGTTCTTCAGCGGTTCGATGGCGGTCTGCTTCCGCGTCGCGGAGGTGCGATCGGAGGCAGAATTACGGAACGTCTGATTCGCCGACAAAACCAGCCCTTTCCCTGTGGGGGAGGCTCAATCACTTCGGATCATTGTGGATCGCTGGATGACTTCGGTTCGCTTCGGTTCGCTTCGGTTCAGTGGACCACTGGGCATCATGAGGTATTGACGCGATTGATC
>NZ_JBHVHQ010000772.1:0-4145 GCF_042800135.1 Streptomyces sp. NPDC057654
CCCTTGGGCGTGACGTTCTCATCGCGCTGGACGACGCTCAGCTTGTCGCCCCAGGCGGAGCAGGCCTTGCTCATGCCCTTGTCCGTGTACTCGATGACGAAGACACGGGAGCCGAACGCCTTCGTGTACTTCTCGCACTCGTCGTACCGGCCGCACTCCTCGGCGACGGCGAAGTCCGCCCCCGTCGCCTTGTGGTCGGCGGCGAGGTCCGGCGCGTTCTTCTGCGCGACGGCGAGGCCCTTGGCGTGGGCGTGCTGGGACAGGAGCGTGGCGAGGGCCTTGGCCTGGTCGGGCTTCAGGAGCTTCTTGTAACGGTCGTACGTGTCGTAGTTGTCGGGCTCGACGGCCTGGAAGCCCTTGGCGGCGCAGGTGTCGATTCACCCGCCCACCTTGGCGGCGATCCGCTTGCGCTTGGCGTCGGTGCGGATGTCGAGGATGGCCTCGCCCCACTTGCCGTCGTAGACGACGTCACCGTTGCCGTCCTTCAGCAGCAGGTCGGAGTCCCAGTCGCCCTCCTTCTTCGGCTGGGTCTGGAAGGCGTTGACGTAGCAGATGTTGTACAGGCCGGGCGCGGGGTCGGCCTTGTAGTCGCGGCTGACGGCCTTCACGCCGGAGGGCGGGGTGTACGCGCCGCCGATCTGGTAATCGAAGTTGACGTGCGGCGTGGGCAGCGTGATGCCGGACGCGGCGGCCGGCGCGGTGGGCGCGGCCGATGCGGCGGACGGGATGATCAGGCAGGTCGCGGCGGCGGCCGAGAGGGCCGCGGTCACCGTCATGCTCCTGCGCACAACACGATTGAGGCTCATCGTCGAGCTCCAGCTGTTGGGGGCACGGCCCCGCCTCGGAACCCTTGAGCGGGCCCTGGCGACTTAGTCCGGGCTCATGGCGTAGGCCAACTACCGGCTGGGCGTACCTCTTCGCCGAGTGATCCGACACCGGCGTTGCCAGGGAGTAAAGCGAGCGTATTCAGCCATGTCAATAGATCGGTTTTGACTGAACGATCGCCCGTCCGCTCATCAGTACGCGCATTCTGTGCACGGGAGTGAGCGGCCCCGTTCGCCAAGGCTATGCTCACGGCGTGCTCCGAACCGACCGCCATGCGCGGATACTCGACCACGTGGCCGCGCAGGGCAGCGCCGACGTCACGCAGCTCTCCCAGCTGCTCGGCGTCTCACCGGCCACGGTGCGGCGCGATCTGCGGCACCTGAGCGAGCAGCGGATGCTCGACCGTACGCACGGCGGCGCGCTCCCCAGCGGGCTGAGCATCGAGCTGCCGCTCCAGCACCGCGCGGACCAGCGCTCCCCGCAGAAACAGGCCATCGCGCGAGCGGCCGCGGCCCTCGTGCCGGAGGGCGCGGTGGTCGGCCTCACCGGCGGCACCACCACCACGGAAGTGGCCCGCATCCTCGCCGACCGGGGGCCGGTCACGATCGTCACCAACGCCGTCAACATCGCGGCGAACCTGGTGCTCCGCCCCACCGTCACCCTGATCGTGATCGGCGGCACCGCCCGCAGCCAGAGCTACGAGCTGGTCGGCCCCATCGCCGAGAAGACCCTCGCCGACCACCACACCGACATCGCCTTCCTCGGCGTCGACGGCATCAGCGCCGCCCACGGCTGCACCACCCACGACCAGCTGGAAGCAGCCACCGACCGCGCCTTCGCCGCCCACGGCAGCCGCACCGTCGTCGTAGCCGACCACTCCAAGATCGGCCGGACCACCTTCGCCAAGATCTGCCCGACCGCCGACGTCCACACCCTCATCACCGACTCCGACGCCCCGACGGCGGAACTGACGGCGATGGGCGAGCTGGGGGTGCGGGTCACGGTGGTCGGCTGAAACCGACGGTCGGCTGAAGGCGGTGGTCGATTGAAGGTGGTGGTCGGCTGAAGGCGATGGTCGGCTGAAAGCGAGCGCCTACCGCGCCTCCGCCCGCTCCGTCGAAGCCGAGCTCGTGCCCGTAGCCGCTTCCGTCGGCCGCTGTCCGCCAACAGCCCGATGCCGCAGGCGTTCCACGGTCCACACCGCGAGCCCCGCCGCCGACAGCGCCGCGCCCAGGGCGCAGACGCCGCTCCAGCCGGCCATGCCCCATACGGCGCTGGTCAGAGCGGAGCCGAACGCGCCGCCGACGAAATAGCTCGTCATGTAGGCGGAGTTGAGGCGGTTGCGGGCTTCGGGGCGGACGGCGTAGACGAGGTTCTGGTTGCTGATGTGCACGGCCTGGACGGCCAGGTCCAGGACGATCACGCCGGCGAGCAGGGCGACGAAGGGCCAGGCGCCGCCGGAGCCGGCCAGGGCCAGGAGGCCCCAGGAGCCCAGGAGCAGGAGCGCGCCGATGCCGGAGACATGCTGGACCAGGCCCCGGTCCGCCAGCCGGCCGGCCGTCGAGGCGGCCAGCGAACCGGCCGCGCCGACCAGGCCCAGCAGCCCGATCTCCGCCTCCGACCAGCCGTAGGACGGGCCGGAGAGGAGGAAGACCAGCGCCGTCCACAACACGCTGAACGGCGCGAACGACAGCGCGCCCAGCGCCGCCCGCCACCGCAGCACGGGCTCGTCGGCGAACAGCCGCAGCGTGGAGCCGATCAGCGCCGGATACCCGCGCCCCGCGGGCTGCGTCGGCTGCGTCGACGGCAGCACCGGCAGCCGGAGCCGCAGCGCCGCCGCCATCAGCAGCATCAGCACGGCGTTCACCCAGTAGACCGTGCGCCAGCCGCCGAGGTCCGCGAGCAGCCCGGCGGCCGTACGGGCCAGCAGGATGCCCAGCAGCAGCCCCGTCATGACCGTGCCCACGGTCCGCCCGCGCTCGGCGGGCGCCGCCAGGGTCGCCGCGTACGGCACGACCACCTGCGCCGCCACGGAGGCCAGCCCGGTCAGCGCGGTGCCGACCAGCAGAAGCGTCCCGTTCGGCGCGCTCGCCGTCACGGTCAGGAACACCGCGGTGGCCGCGCACAGCCCCACCGCCAGCCGCCGCCGGTCCACCAGGTCACCCAGCGGTACGAGCAGCAGCAGCCCCAGCCCGTACCCGACCTGCGCGACGGTCACCACCAGCGCCGCGGTCGACGCGCTCAGCCCCAGGTCGCGGCCTATGACGTCCAGCAGCGGCTGGGCGAAGTAGTTGCCCGCCACGGACAGGCCGGTGGCCACGGACATCAGCAGCAGCAAGCCGCGCCCCAGCCCCCGCGCCCCGACCGTGCCGTGCTCCGTCGCTTCCACAAGTCCTCCAAGGTGCCGCGCCCCGCGCATGAATCGGCACCGGCCCCGCCAGGGCGGCGGCGCCGGTGCGTACGCTCCAGAGTGGGCCGTTCCCCATCGATGAGTCCAATGCATTGTTTTCATCACACCCATCGCGGAACACGATCAATCGCTAGGATCTCCGCCATGGAGCTCCAGCAGATGCGCTACGTCGTCGCGGTCGCCGAGACCGGCGGCTTCACCCGCGCCGCCGAACGCTGCCACGTCGTGCAGTCCGCGCTCAGCCACCAGATCGCCCGCCTGGAGCAGGAGCTCGGCTCCCGGCTCTTCGACCGTACGAGCCGCAGCGTGCGGCTGACGGCCGCGGGGGAGGCGTTCGTCCCCGTCGCCCGGCAGACCCTGGAGGCCGCCGAACGCGCCCGCGCCGAGGTGGACGCCGTGTCGGGCGAGGTGCGCGGCCGGCTCGCCGTCGGCGCGATCTCCACCGTCGTCGCCGTCGACCTCGCCGAGGTGCTGGGGGAGTTCCACGCCCGCCACCCCCAGGTGCGGGTCGGCATGCGGGTGGACATGAGCGATCTGCTCATCGAACAGGTCCGCCAGGGCGCCCTGGACGTCGCCTTCGTGGGCGTGGTGCCGGGCGAGCCCATCAAGGGCGTACGCGAGAAGGTGCTGTCGCACGAGGAGCTGATGGCCGTCGTCCCGCCGGGGCACCCCCTCGCGGATCAGCGGAGAGTCGGTCTGCGGCGGCTGGCACGCGAGACCTTCGTGGGCTACACGGCGGGCTCCGCGGCCCGCCGCCAGACCGAGGAAGCCTTCCTCGCCGCCGGGCTGCGCACCGAGGTCGCCTTCGAGGTGACCACCGTGGAACTGCTCGCCAAACTGGTACGCGCCGGGCTGGGCGTGGCCATGGTGCCCGAGGCCATCGCCTCCGGCCTCACCGGGCTGCACACCC
>NZ_JBHVHQ010000773.1:0-4140 GCF_042800135.1 Streptomyces sp. NPDC057654
TCCGCGTCGCGCTGCGCAGCGTCCTGCTCGTCGTCGTCATCCCCGCCGTCGTCTGGGACCGCGACTCCCGCGGCCTCCACGACAAGCTCGCCCGCGCCGTTCAGGTTCGGATCTGAGCATCACTGAGAAGTAAGTAGGCGTATGCGTTAGAGGGCGGTCCGGGAATTGTCCCGGGCCGCCCTCTGTCTCGTGTGCGTTTGTAGTGGCTGTCTCCGCGGCTCAGCGGCCCTTCGGCATCCTCATGCCCTTCGGCATAGGGCCCTTTGGCATGGGCATGTTGCTCATGAGATCCCCGAGCGCCCGCAGCCGGTCGTTCACCACCGTCACCTGCGCGCCCGGCAGCACCCGCGGCAGCTTCAGAAGCGTCGTACGCACCTTCTTCAGCGGCACCTGGCCCTCGCCGTCGCCCACCACCACGTCGTGCACGGGCACGTCCGCGACGATGCGGGCCATCTTCTTCTTCTCCGCGGCCAGCAGCGACTTGACCCGGTTCGGGTTGCCCTCGGCGACCAGCACGATGCCGGCCTTGCCGACGGCCCGGTGCACGACGTCCTGGCTGCGGTTCATCGCCACCGCCGGGGTCGTCGTCCAGCCGCGGCCGATGTTCTCCAGCACCGCGGCGGCCGCGCCCGGCTGGCCCTCCATCTGCCCGAAGGCAGCCCGCTCGGCGCGCCGTCCGAAGACGATCGCCATCGCGAGGAAGGCCAGCAGGAAGCCCAGGATGCCCAGGTAGATCGGGTGACCGATCAAGAAGCCGACGACGAGGAGGACACCGAAGGTGACGATTCCCACAGCCGCGACGACAAGACCGACCTTGGGATCGGCCTTCTTGGTCATCTTGTAGGTCAGAGCGATCTGCTTCAGTCGCCCGGGGTTCTCGGATGTTTCCTTCCTCGCCATACAGCGAAGTTTACGTGGCCTGTGGGCCCGGAGCAGCCACGGCCTCCAGTACGTGCTGTGCCTCGCGCCGGTCCTTGGCCCGGCGCCGGTCCTCCAGCACCGAGGTCCAGGCGTTTCGGCGGGCTGTGCGCTGTCCGCCGCTCAGCAGCAGCCCTTCCAGGGCGCGCAGGGCGTCGGTCACGGACGGCGGGCGTACGGAGAGCGTGGGAGGCAGAGCGGAGGGCAGAGCGGAAGAGGCGCGTACGGGCGCGGCCTGCATGTCGGGGTCCCCCTCGGGAGCCTGGATATGGATGGATGTGGATGGATGCGGATGTGGATTTATGGGGCGCACGGGATGTATGCGGACTGCGGGGAGCAGTGCGTGCCTACATCGTCACTGAACGGTGTTACCAACGGATGACCTGTTGGTCAAACACCTATGAAACGTTGACGCGGCCCGTCCGATCGCGCGCTCTTGCGGGTCGTACGGGCCGCGTAGTACTGCCGTGCGGCGTGGGGCTGGGGAGGGCGGTCAGCTCGCCTTGGCGGCGGCCGGAGCGCCGGTCCGCTTGTCGATCGCCTGCTGGTAGAGGCGGCCGGCGCGGTACGAGGAGCGGACCAGCGGGCCGGACATGACCCCGGCGTAGCCGATCTCGTCGGCCTCGTCCTTGAGCTCCACGAACTCCTGCGGCTTCACCCAGCGCTCCACGGGGTGGTGCCGGGGGGAGGGGCGCAGGTACTGCGTGATCGTGATGAGCTCGCAGCCCGCCTCGTGCAGGTCGCGCAGCGCCTCGCTGATCTCCTCGCGGGTCTCGCCCATGCCCAGGATCAGGTTGGACTTGGTGACCAGCCCGGCCGCGCGGGACTGGCGGATCACGTCGAGGGACCGCTCGTAGCGGAAGCCGGGGCGGATGCGCTTGAAGATGCGCGGCACCGTCTCGACGTTGTGCGCGAGCACCTCGGGGCGGGAGGAGAACACCTCGGCGAGCTGCTCGGGCTCCGCGTTGAAGTCGGGGATCAGCAGCTCGACGCCGGTGCCCGGCATCAGGGCGTGGATCTGGCGCACCGTCTCGGCGTAGAGCCAGGCGCCGCCGTCCTCCAGGTCGTCGCGGGCGACGCCGGTGATCGTGGCGTACTTCAGCTCCATCGTGGCCACGGACTCGGCGACCCGGCGGGGCTCGTCGAGGTCCAAAGCCTGCGGCTTGCCGGTGTCGATCTGGCAGAAGTCGCAGCGCCGGGTGCACTGGTCGCCGCCGATGAGGAAGGTCGCCTCGCGGTCCTCCCAGCACTCGTAGATGTTGGGACAGCCCGCCTCCTGGCACACCGTGTGCAGGCCCTCGGACTTCACCAGCTTCTGTAGCTCGGTGTACTCGGGGCCCATCTTCGCCCGGGTTTTGATCCACTCCGGCTTGCGCTCGATGGGGGTCTGACTGTTCCGGACCTCCAGGCGCAGCATCTTGCGTCCGTCGGGTGCGACAGCGGACACGTCCGGTACTCCCCTTTGCTGTACGGCATTCGATTCGTCGGCGAACCCTAGGGTACGCCCGTACTACCTACGCTCTTACGCCCAAGCCAACCTCCGAGGTTGGGGGCGCATTCCCGCTACACGGCCCGCGGAAGCAGCTCCGCCCCTTGTAGGACGTCCCGCAGGTGCTTCTCGATCACGGGCGCGGCCTCGGGGACGGTGACCTCGCGGCCCAGCTCGTTGGAGAGCGACGTCACACCCGCGTCGCGGATTCCGCACGGCACGATCCGGTCGAACCAGGTGTTGTCCGGATTGCAGTTCAGTGCGAAGCCGTGCATCGTCACGCCCTTGGCGATCCGGATGCCGATCGCGGCGAGTTTGCGGTCCTCGCGGCGCTGGCCGGCGTTGGACGGCGCGTACTCCGGACCGTTCAGCCGGGGGTCGAACTCGTCGTCCGCCACGCGCGGATCGAAGTCCAGGGACAGCCCGCCGAGCGCGGGGCGCTCCTCGACCGGGTCGCCCAGCACCCAGACGCCGCTGCGGCCCTCGACGCGGGTGGTCTCCAGGCCGAACTCCGCGCACGCCCGGATCAGCGCGTCCTCCAGGCGGCGTACGTGCGCGACCACGTCCACCGGGCGCGGCAGCTTCTGGATCGGGTACCCGACGAGCTGGCCGGGGCCGTGCCAGGTGATCTTGCCGCCGCGGTCCACGTCGATGACGGGGGTGCCGTCCAGGGGGCGCTCGCTGTCGGCCGTGCGCCGTCCGGCCGTGTAGACCGCGGGGTGCTCCAGCAGCAGGCAGGTGTCCGGGATCTCGTCCGCGAAGCGGGCGGCGTGGACCCGGCGCTGCTCCTGCCACGCCTCCTGGTATTCGACGGCGTCCGCCCCGAAGCCCAGGTGGACAAAGCGCAGCTCACTCACGGCAGCTCCTCTTCGAACCTTGTCTTGCAGCCATCGCGCTCTGCAACTGTACGGCGGGGCGCCGACAGCCCCGAAGGCGGCCGGGTCCGGAGGCTGCCGAGGGGGAGGCCGGGCGGGCGCCGTGGGGGAGTCCGGCGGGTGCTGAGGGGGTCTCGGGGAGGGGGCGGGGAGGTGGTGCGGGGGCCCGCGACCGGCCGTCCGCTGTGCTCACACGATCGGATGAATGCGGGGCGAAGGCGGCGATCAGGGCCATGACTGCCGCTAAATTCGCGCCGTTCCAGAGGGCGATCAGGGAGACCGACAGGCTGATGACGGAACGACCCCCGCACCGCACCCCCAACCGTCAGCTCGCCGGGCTCATCGCCGAGGCGGGCTTCTCCAACGCGGGGCTCGCGCGCCGGGTTGATCAGCTCGGGCTCGAACACGGGCTCGATCTGCGGTACGACAAGACATCCGTGACGCGCTGGCTGCGGGGCCAGCAGCCGCGCGGTACCACCCCGGCGCTGATCGCCGAGGTCTTCACCCGGCGGCTGGGGCGGCGGCTCTCCGCGCAGGACATGGGGCTCGACGCCTGCGCGCCGGTGTACGCGGGGCTGGAGTTCGCCGCGTCGCCCGACGAGGCGGTCGACATCGTCAGCGGGCTGTGGCGCAAGGACTCGGGCAGCCACACCGAACTGCGGAAGATCGCCTTCACCCCGGCCGGGCTGGTGGTCCCCAGCAGGGACTGGCTCATCGGGCGGCCCGATGAACGGGTGGCGCGGGGGGACCCGGGGGCGAGAGGTGCGAGTGGTGCCGCCGGTACGGCCGGCGCTTCGGCCGGCGGCGCGGCCGTCGCTGCCATCGGCGGCGCTTTCGGCGGGGCCCTCGGCGGGAAGC
>NZ_JBHVHQ010000774.1:0-4132 GCF_042800135.1 Streptomyces sp. NPDC057654
GGCCTCTTCTCCACCTGGGAGTCGCTGCACGGGCCGCTGGCCGGGGCGCGGGTCCTGGACCTGTACGGCGGCTCCGGCGCGGTCGGCCTGGAGGCGCTGTCCCGCGGCGCGGACCACGTCCTGCTCGTCGAGGCCGACGCCCGCGCGGCCCGCACCATCCGGGAGAACGTCCGCGCCCTGGGCCTGCCCGGGGCCGAGGTCCGCGCGGGCCGGGCCGAGCAGGTCGCCGCCGCGCCCCCGCCGCCCGGCGGCCCGTACGACGTCGTCTTCCTCGACCCGCCGTACGCGGTGGGCGACGACGAGCTCCGGGAGATACTCCTCACACTCCTGGCCCAGGGCTGGCTCGCGGGTGAGGCGCTCGTCACCGTGGAGCGCAGCACCAGAGGCGGCGAATTCCGCTGGCCGGACGAGTTCGAGGGCCTCAGGGCCCGTCGTTACGGCGAGGGGACGCTTTGGTACGGTCGCGCCGCCTCATGTCGCACAGCCGCGTCATGACCGGATCGGAGAGCGAGGAACCACTCTTGCGCCGCGCAGTCTGTCCGGGGTCCTTCGACCCCGTCACCAATGGACACCTCGACATCATCGCCCGCGCCTCCAGGCTGTACGACGTCGTCCATGTCGCCGTGATGATCAACCAGTCCAAGCAGGGGCTGTTCACGGTCGAGGAGCGGATCGACCTGCTCCGCCAGGTCACCGCCGAGTACGGCAACGTGCAGGTGGAGTCCTTCCACGGGCTGCTCGTCGACTTCTGCAAGGAGCGCGACATCCCCGCCATCGTCAAGGGGCTGCGGGCCGTCAGCGACTTCGACTACGAGCTCCAGATGGCCCAGATGAACAACGGGCTCTCGGGTGTGGAGACGCTCTTCGTCCCCACCAACCCCACCTACAGCTTCCTCTCCTCCAGCCTGGTGAAGGAGGTCGCGGCCTGGGGCGGCGACGTCGCCCATCTGGTGCCGCCGCTGGTCCTCGAAGCGCTCACCGAACGGCTCGCGAAGCGCTGACGGGCTGACGGCGCGTCAGCAGGTGTCGGGCGGGGCCCCACTGGCCGTACAGTCGGTCCCGTCCCGACCCTTCGGCCGTAGAAAGTGGCGAGCACCCAGGTGGACGTGCAGAAGAAGCTCGACGACATCGTCGCGACCGTCGGCGGCGCCCGGTCCATGCCCATGTCGGCCTCGTGCGTGATCAACCGGGCCGAGCTGCTCGCCCAGCTGGAGGAGGTGCGGGCAGCGCTGCCCGGCTCGCTCGCCCAGGCGCAGGAGCTGATCGGCGGCCGGGAGCAGCTGGTCGAGGACGCCCGCCAGGAGGCCGAGCGGATCATCGAGTCCGCGCACGCCCAGCGCGGCTCGCTGATCTCCGACACCGAGGTCGCCCGGCAGTCCCAGGACGAGGCCGACCGCATCCTCTCGGAGGCCCGCCGGGAGGCCGAGGAGATCCGTGCCGAGGCCGACGACTACGTCGACAGCAAGCTCGCCAACTTCGAGGTCGTCCTCACCAAGACCATCGGCTCCGTCGACCGGGGCCGGGACAAGCTGCTGGGCCGCGACGGGGGCGCCGACGGCTTCGCGGACGGGGACGGCCAGTTCGACGAGGGCCCCGAGCGCAGTGCCGACCCGCAGACCCAGCGCCACCGCGCCGACGAATACGTGGACACCAAGCTGGGCGCGGTCTCGGCGGTGCTCGCCAAGACCCTGGAGGCCGTGGGCCGCGGCCGGCAGAAGCTGCTCGGCGTGCGCCCCACGGACGAGCTGGGCGCGCTCGCGGACGCCCAGGACGGCTACGGGGTGCACACCACCGACGCGGACTTCCTCGCCGGGCTCGCCCTGCCGCAGGAGCAGGCCGCCGCCGGCGCCCCCGCGGCCCCGGTCCAGCCCGCGCAGCCGCAGGTCCAGGAGATCCACGAGGTCCAGCACCAGGACCACGTCCAGGCCCAGCCCGATTACTACGGGGCGACCGCGGGGTACCAGCAGCAGGACGCGTACGGCTACCAGCAGCAGTACGCGCAGCAGGACCCGTACGCGGCCCAGGGCGGCTATCAGCAGGACGCCTACGGCTGGCAGGGGCAGCAGGCCTACGACCCGAACGCCGGGTACGTCGCCGATCCGCACCTCCAGCATCAGCAGCACCACCAGCACCAGCCCCACGAGGGCCAGCAGCAGGCCGCGGCGCTCGACGAGACCAGCCTCTTCGACACGAGCATGATCAACCTCGACCAGCTGCGCGCGTACGAGCAGGGCCGCTGATCCCGTCCCCGCCGCGCTGACCGGGTCCCCCGGGGAGCGGATTGGGTGTACAGCGACAGGTCCAGTATCCTGGCTCTTCGGTCGCGTGTACGTCCGCGATCACGGCTGCCCCCAGCACATCCGCACCGGGCGGCCGTCACCGCAGCGTAGAAAGCAGGAAGCCCTGAACGCCCACCTCGACCACCGTGCCCCTCTCGTGTTCGACACACGCGAGCTGGGTCGGCGTCCCGGTGCGCTGAAGCGGGTCTCCCGCACCATCGCCGCCCCCGCCGACCTCGGTATCGAGGTCATCGGTGTGGCGGAGGGCGCGACCGTGGAGCTGGACCTCCGGCTGGAGTCGGTCATGGAAGGGGTGCTTGTCACAGGCACCGCCCGTGCGCCGCTCACAGGGGAGTGCGTAAGGTGTCTGGAGCCGCTGGAGCGAGAGCTCGAAGCGGACTTCCAGGAGATGTTCTCCTACCCCGACGCCGACGACCGGAGCCGCACCGCGGACACCGGCGACGACGCCGAGGAAGATGAGGACACGCTCTTCATCGAGGACGACTTGTTCGACCTCGAACCCGTGCTGCGGGACGCGGTGGTGCTCGCACTGCCGTTGCAGCCGGTGTGCCGGGAAGACTGCCCCGGTCTGTGCTCCGATTGCGGGGCGCGGCTGGCGGACGACCCGGACCACCACCATGAGGCCGTCGACATCCGTTGGGCGGCTTTGCAGGGACTCGCCGGGACCACCCAGGACGGCGAGAAGGACAACGCCCCCCGCGCCAGCGGGGATGAACCTCAGGAGAAGTAGCCGTGGCTGTTCCGAAGCGGAAGATGTCGCGCAGCAACACGCGCCACCGCCGGTCGCAGTGGAAGGCTGCGGTCCCCACCCTGGTGGCGTGCGAGCGCTGCCACGAGCCGAAGCAGCAGCACATCGCGTGCCCGAGCTGCGGCACCTACAACCGCCGCCAGGTCCTAGAGGTCTGAACGGCGGGTGACAGGCTCCATGTCAGACGCTGATTCGTCGAGGAACACCTCCTCGAAAAAGACGTCGGCGGACACAGCCTCGTCCCACACGCTTCTGGAAGGGCGGCTCGGGTATCACCTTGAGTCCGCCCTTCTGGTGCGTGCGCTGACGCACCGCTCCTTCGCGTACGAGAACGGCGGGCTGCCCACCAACGAACGGCTCGAATTCCTCGGGGATTCGGTGCTCGGACTGGTGGTCACCGACACGCTGTACCGCATCCACCCCGACCTCCCAGAGGGCCAGCTGGCCAAGCTGCGGGCCGCGGTGGTCAACTCACGTGCGCTCGCCGAGGTCAGCCGTGGCCTCGATCTCGGCGCCTTCATCCGGCTCGGCCGCGGTGAAGAAGGAACGGGCGGCAGGGACAAGGCGTCGATCCTCGCCGACACCCTTGAGGCCGTCATCGGCGCGGTCTACCTCGACCAGGGCCTCGACGCCGCCGGCGAGCTGGTGCACCGGCTCTTCGACCCGTTGATCGCCCGCTCCTCGAACCTCGGAGCCGGCCTGGACTGGAAGACCAGCCTCCAGGAGCTCACGGCGACGGAAGGGCTCGGCGTCCCCGAGTACCTCGTCTCCGAGACCGGCCCCGACCACGAGAAGGTCTTCACGGCTGCTGCCCGCGTCGGTGGTGTCACGTACGGCACCGGCACCGGCCGCAGCAAGAAGGAAGCGGAGCAGCAGGCGGCCGAGGCCGCCTGGCGCGCGATCCAGGAGGCGGCCGAGGCCCGCGCGGCGGAGGCAGCCGAGGAATCGACCGCGTCCGGGGGCGGAGGCACGTCGGACGGTGCGTCCGCCGACAGCGCACCGTCGGCCGCCAAGGGCGGCCGGCCCGCCTGACCCCTCCGCGCGCACAGCACGAAGGCCGACCGCCCACCCGCCCCGCCAGGGG
>NZ_JBHVHQ010000775.1:0-4123 GCF_042800135.1 Streptomyces sp. NPDC057654
CTACCGGCCCGCGGGCAGCCGCCCGTTCATCGGCGGCTCAGAAGAACCCGCATGTAGGCGCCTCCACCACCGGCGCCGCGAGCCCCTCCGCGCCGGACGGGGCGAAGAGTTCCAGCCGGATGCCGTCCGGGTCGTGGAAGAAGACGCCGCCGGACGGCGTGCCCTGCCCGTGCGGCACGACGCCCTCGTAGTGGAAGTCCGCGCCGATGGAGCGCAGTACGGCCTCGGCGGCCCGTACGTCCTGGATGCGGTCGACCTCGAAGGCGAGGTGGTGGAGGCCGGAGCGGTCGCCGTCGTACGGGCTGCCGGCCTGCTGCCAGAGGGTGACCGCGAGCTCCCCGTCGCGGCCGAGGAACGCGAAGCGGCGGCCCTCCCCCGCGTCGGCCGCGCCCTCGCGGAGCACCTCGAAGCCGAACACCCGCGTGTAGAAGGCGATCGAGCGGTCGATGTCGGTGACGTTGAGGCCGACGTGCCCGGTGCGCAGCTTGGCCGAGGCCATGGGGTTCCCCTCCCGCCGGGGTCCGGGCCGCTCCCGGCCGCCCGTTGCTGACGACAGTAGGAGCGGCCTTCGAAGGCGGTCAACCGGCGCTCGGGCGTTGACCGCTTGACGGCTTTATTGCCGTTTCCTCACTCGTGGCACATGGCGGATTTACGCCATCATTACTTTGGGCACCGACAACCCTCCCCAAACAGCCATCACTTGCGTGAAAGTGATCGGTCATCCGGTACCGGTCTCCGGATTCCGGATTCCGGACCTTCCTTACCGAAGAAGGACGCGATGACCTCTGATCCTCAAGCCCCGTCCGCCGGCGGCGCGAGACGCACGGCCCGAATAGCGGTGGCCGCAGGCCTGGTGGCCGCGCTCGCCGCGCCGATCCCCGCGCTGGCCGCGGGCCACGGACCGGGCGCGGACCCCGGCTCCGGGCCGGCCAAGACGGCCGCGGCGGCCAAACTCGGCCCGCACGACGCCCAACTGCTCGCCGACGCCAAGGCGGACGGCGACAAGAACGTCACGCTGATGATCGCCACCGCCCCCGGCCGGACCGCGCAGGTCGCCGGGGAAGTGGACGCGGTCAAGGGCGGTTCGGTGGGGCGTACGTACGACAAGCTCGGCTACGTCCGGGCCACCGTGCCGACCTCCCAGGCGGACGCCGTCATCGCCAAGGCGCAGCGGCTCGACTCGGTGCACGGCATCGACCTCAAGCAGGAGATCAAGCTCCCCGACCCGTCGCCGCGCGGCGACGCGGCGAAGGGGATGAAGGCGGCGCGGACCGCGGGCAAGGCCGCGTATCCGGCGCCCGGCAAGCACACCCCGGCGAAGAACCCGTACCAGCCCGCCCACGAGACGGGCGCCGTGGACTTCGTGAAGGAGCACCCCAAGGCCGACGGGCGGGGCGTGACCATCGGCATCCTCGACTCGGGCGTCGACCTCGGCCACCCGGCGCTCGCGAAGACCACCACCGGCGAGCGCAAGATCACCGACTGGGTGACGGCGACCGACCCGATAGTGGACCAGGACGGCACGTGGCGGCCGATGACGACCGACGTCAAGGGCCCCGCCTTCTCCTTCAACGGCCGTACGTACCGGGCGCCCGAGGGCTCGTACAAGGTCAGCCTCTTCCGGGAGAGCGCGACGGCCGGCGGCGACATGAAGGGCGACCTGAACCGGGACGGCGACACCACGGACTCCTGGGCCGTGCTGTACGACCCGGCCAAGGGCACCGTCCGCGTGGACCTCGACGACGACGGCGACTTCGGCAATGACGAGGAGATGCGGCCGTACAAGGAGGACCACCAGGTCGGCTACTTCGGCAAGGACGACCCGGCCACCCCGATCGCCGAGCGCATCCCCTTCGTGGTGGAGATCCGCAAGGACGTGCCGATGGACCCGTACGGCGGTGACTGGACGGGGAAGAAGGCCGACTTCGTCAACATCGGCGTGGTCGAGTCCGAACACGGTACGCACGTCGCGGGCATCACCGCGGCGAACGGGCTGTTCGGCGGCCGGATGAACGGCGCGGCCCCCGGCGCGAAGCTCGTCTCCTCGCGCGCCTGCACATGGAGCGGCGGCTGCACCACCGTCGCGCTCACCGAGGGCATGATCGACCTGGTCGTGAACCGGGGCGTGGACATCGTCAACATGTCGATCGGCGGGCTGCCGCCGCTGAACGACGGCAACAACGCGCGCGCCGAGCTGTACACGCGGCTCATCGACACCTACGGCGTCCAGCTCGTCATCTCCGCGGGCAACGACGGTCCGGGCGTCAACACCATCGGCGACCCGGCCGTGGCGGACAAGGTGATCAGCGTCGGGGCGTCCGTGTCGAAGGACACCTGGGCGGCCGACTACGGGTCCGTGGTGGAGACGAAGAACGCGATGATGCCGTTCTCCTCGCGCGGCCCGCGCGAGGACGGCGGTTTCACGCCGACGCTCACCGCGCCGGGCGCGTCCGTCAACACCGTGCCCACGTGGGAGCCGGGGGCGCCGGTCGCCGAGGCCGGGTACGACCTGCCGCCGGGTTACGCGATGCTCCAGGGCACCTCGATGGCGTCCCCGCAGGCCACGGGCGCGGCGGCGCTGCTGCTCTCAGCGGCCGAGGAGCGTCACCACGCGCTGCCGCCGGCCGAGCTGCGCACGGCGCTGACCTCGACCGCCAAGAAGATCAAGGGCGTCCAGGCGTACGCGCAGGGCGCCGGCCTCATCGACGTGAACGAGGCGTGGGAGGCGATCCGGGACGGCGTGAGCGTCCAGAAGTACACGGTGAAGGCGCCGGTGAGCACGTCGCTGGCCGGTTCGCTGAAGACGCCGGGGTTCGGCACGGGGCTGTACGACCGTGAGGGCGGCCTGAAGACGGGCGAGAACCGGACGTACGACATCAGCATCACCCGCACCACCGGCCCCGACCGGCCCATCTGGCACGAACTGGGGTGGAAGAACAACGACGGCACGTTCCGCATCGTCGGCGGCAGCGACGACAACGAGATCAAGCTGCCGCTGAACCGGCCGGTCACGGTCAAGGTGCGGGCCAAGGCCCGTACGGCCGGGGTGCACAGCGCGATCCTGACCGTGGACGACGACCACACGTGGCCCGTGGACCAGCAGATCCTGACGACCGTCGTCGCCGCGAAGCCGCTGGCGAAGCCGTCCTACGCGGTCAAGGAGTCGGGCAGCGTCCAGCGGAACGCCACCACGTCGTACTTCGTGGACGTGCCGAAGGGCGCCAAGTCGCTGGAGGTCGCGATGAGCGGCCTGCGCTCCGGCAGCCAGACCCGGTGGATAGCGATCAGCCCGTACGGCGTCCCGGCCGACCCCACGTCCACGCCGAACTGCTACCCGAACTACCCGAACCCGGCCAACACCTGCCGCCCGGAGCTGCGCTCGTACGCGGACCCGCTGCCGGGCGTCTGGGAGTTCGAGGTCGAGTCCCGGCGCACGTCGCCGCACCTGGACAACCCGTTCACGCTGACGGCCACGGCGCTGGGCGTCACCTTCGACCCGGCGGAGCGCACCCTCCCCGAGGCCAAGGCCGGCACGCCGGCCGCCGTCTCCTGGACCGCGTCCAACGGCTTCGCCGCCGTCGAGGGCACGCTGCGCGGCGGGCAGCTCGGCTCGGCGGTGACGGAGCGGCCGACGATCAAGCAGGGCGAGACGCGGACCACGAAGGTCACCCTGGGCGAGGGCGTCACCCGCCTCGACGCGTCGATCGGCCACGTCTCCGACGCCAAGGCCGATCTCGACCTCAGCGTCTACAAGGACGGCAAGGTCGTGGCGTCCTCCACCAAGGGCGACTCCGAGGAGTCGATCTCCCTCCCGAAGCCGCCCGCCGGCGAATACACCATCGAGATATCCGGCTACTCGGTCCCGAGCGGCTCCACCGCGTACGACTACCGCGACGTCTACTACGCCCCGTCCCTGGGCGAGGTACGCACCTCCGCCACCAAGCCGATCCACCTGCCCACCGGCGCCAAGACCGAGGTGACCGCCGAGGTCATAGCGGCGGGCGCCCCACCCGCGGGCCGCGCCCTCTTCGGCGAGGTCCAGCTCCTGACCGCCTCGGGCACGGCCGCGGGCAGCGGCGCCGTCAAGATCGAGAAGGTGGTGAGCTGACGCACTGAGTAGGGC
>NZ_JBHVHQ010000776.1:0-4114 GCF_042800135.1 Streptomyces sp. NPDC057654
GGACAGAAGACCTGGTGCAGTGCCGCACCAGGTCTTCTGCCGTCGTGCGCCCGTGGTGGGCGCACGACGGAACTGGTCCATCGGCTGAACGGCCCTGTCCGAAGGAGAACCCGTGAGATGTCGGCTGTTCACCCACTGGTCCGTCGGTCTGGACTCATGGATCAACACCACCGGATACGAACCGGACCGCGCACCGTGGGAGTTCACCGCATACCTGTCGTGCGTGTGGGAGTCCATCCCGGGCGTCGAGGAATGCGAGATGTGGTTCTACACGGTGCACACCGGGCCGGCCCGGATCGTCGACGGCCGCATCGTGGCCCGGATGCACTGGAGCGTGGACGTTCCCACCGAGGCCTGGCGGGCATGGCGCGCCGAGTACGACCGCGGCCGGCCCGTTCTCCCCGGGGTCCGGCGAGACGCCCTGCGGTATCTCGCCGACGAGCTGTACATCTCCGGCTCGATCGCCCCGACGGACGCCGTCATGACCGTGACCCGAGCCCGCGAGGGGCGCAGACCCGCGTGGCGGACGATCACTGACCCCATCCGTGTGTACCGGCCCGAGGGCCGCATCCCCGCCGGCCAACGGTAACTGTCTCCAGCCGCCGCCACACGCGGTGGCCGTGTCAGGCTTCCGCTCAAGAAACAGGTGCGGGAGCCGGCGACACATTTGTCATGCAGTCGATAAGCCCCTGGACGAATCTCGGTGACTGCCAGATCGTCTTGTCCTCGTCGTTCGGCAGATGCTCGACGATCGACCCGGCTCCGAGGGGCGCGCCGCCGGCGAAGAAGCGCAGCGCCTTCTGGCTGAACCCGGCGTTGTACACCAGGGCCGACACACACTGACCGGCCGCCGCATAGGCCTTCTTCTGGCCCTCGTCCCGGGCGTAGGAGGAGAACATCGAGACCAGACCCTTGGCGAGCTCGATGGACGAGTTGACCGGCTGATCCCCGCGAACCGGATAGACCGGCTTCAGGTTCGGCTTGCCCGCCGCGGGCTTCGGCATCACCGTCGGCGCCTTGTAGCTCCGGGACGTGGAGCTGCTGTTGTCACTGGGCGGCGCGGTCTTGTCGACGCACGCGTCGAAGTCCTCGCGCAGCGGCCGTGAGGCCAGCAGCGCAGCGTCGTCTTCGCTCACCTTGTCCAGGCCGTCGATGACCGAACCGGTGTCATCGCCGCCGGTCTTGACCAGATAGACCAGCGCCCGTTCCGACATGCCGGCCTTCCGTACGGCGGCGGCCAAGCAGGCTCCTCCGCCCCTGTCGGCGCCTGCGGCGTCATGGAGGACGAGCTTGTCCAGTGCCTCGCCGAGAGCCTTGTCGGTGACCTTGGCGGCACTCGCAGCCGGACTCGGGACGGAGGACGGCTGTGCCCGGGGCGTGCCGCCGCCGGAACAGCCGGCGAGCACAGTCCCCGTGGCCACAGCCGACGTCACAGCGGAGATCCCGGCCTTCCTTGCCCTCCGCGCCTTCATCGCCTCTCGCCTCCCCTGTCGCCGCCCAGTCCGATTGGCTCGACTGGTCTTTGAGATGCCTTATCGGAATAGCTATTGAATGGTAGTCAGTGATGAGTCAGAATGCCACGAGGCGGGGGGCGGAGGGCGCGCCGAGCCGAGCTCGGGCGCGCAAGGCGCCTGCGGGTCCGTGCGGCCCCGGGGATCAACGGAGTTGATCCGGAGGGCTCCGTGGCACGTCATGCGCGTACCGGCTGCGGACCGCCCCCTGCCGGGCGACTGCTCGTGCATGTGCAGCCGCACTGACGCGCATCCGGCTTTCAGAAAGGACCGACCATGACTCTGTCCGCTGTGCATGTCCCTGCACCCACGAAATCCGGGCCGGTCGTCTACACCGACCAGCAGCTCCTGCACGTGCTCATCCACCTGTCGCAGGGAGAGAAAACCCTAGGACGTCGCACCTTCAAGCGGCGCCGCAGGCGCACCGATCCATCAGTCCCGCTCTACGAGCGCCGCTTCGACAGCTGGAACCGCGCACTGGAGCTCGCGGGTCTCGCCGTGACCGAACAGCCCCAGCAGCTCCAGTGCGCGACAACGAAGTGGACCCAGGAGCAGTTCATTGCCGCGATCCGGCAGTGCCTGCGGGAGACGGGATCCACGACGCTGGCGACCTACGAAGCCTGGCGCACGGATCCGGCAGACCTGAAGGACGGGGCCCCGCCGGCCACCACCATCCGCTTCCGAATGGGCAGTTGGTCGCGGGCCACCGATCTGGCGTGCGGCTGACTCCCATGGGCATCTGCGACACCGTTCGAACCCCGAATGGGGCGCTGAACCGCAAGAGTCCAGAAAGAGGAACTGTTATGTCAACCGAAAAGCGGCCTCTCACGGGTCATCGCGTACGAGCCCATGTGAAGGGTAAGACCGTGTACGGGCTCGCCAGGGTCCGCTACGGGGATGGCCACAAGCATGCTGGCCATTACGAGGTGGAACGTGTCTCGGCTCCCCCGATTCTGGTTCCGTTCGGGGACGCCGAACCGGGGCCGAACGCCGATCAGATTCCGCCGGGGGTGGAACTTCCGAATCTCGGTGCAGCCTATCACCCGCTGTTTGCTGAGCCGGGAGTCCAAGAGGCGTGCGACGGAGTATCCGGCGCAAACGTCATCTTCCCCGGAAGCATGAGAAAGCTCCGGGAACTGATCACGCTCGTCCAATCCGGCTGGGCCGTGCACTGGATCAGTCACGAGGCCAACGAGTTCCGGGGGCAACTGGACGTTGCCGAAGTCAGCGCATCCGGAGTGAGGATGAACCATGCCCAGGGAGCGCCCAGCCGGTATGCATGGCCACTGGAAGGTGACGATTTCACCATCCAGGGTACTGCCATCACCGAGTACAAGGCTGACCATGCGTACACCGGCGGTCGAGCCTCTACGCTGACGCTGCGGTTCGAAGCGCCGCGCCAACCAGCAGTGATGGAGGGACGTCAGGATCTCCCAGTCCGAGGCGGGTTCGGCTAGGGGACTCAATCACCCCGATTTCGAGGGTGAATGCAAAGCGCAGAGATACGTCTGAGGAATTTCCCGAAGGCGGAGCAGGCGGCGGCTTGGCTGCCTGTACGACAAGCCTCTGGACCCCGATGACCTGGATGGCACGCCGGATCCTGAACCGAGTGTGCTGGACCGAGAAATGCCCAAGAGAGACGCATACGTGGCGTTCTCCGGTCACATGACAGCACGCGACACTTCCGGGAACCGTCTGATCGCTCTTAGATGCGGGGCGAAACGGAATGACCTGGAAGAGTTCCTCAAGAGAAAAGGAAACCCCTGTGTCCGAACACGACATCATCGACATTATCGACATCCGCAAACTTCCGCCCTGCTACAAGGCCGACCTCAACTATCTGCCGCCGGTGGAGCAGTCACTGCACGGCCGTCATGAGCTGATCATCGGCGACATCACCCGGTACCGCGCAGGCATGGAGTACTACGCACCGATCGCTCCCGCCGAAGACGGCTCGCCCCGGGGCGGCACACTCACCCTGGGTGAGGCACAGGCCCGCCATGTCTACGCTCAACTCGACGAGCTGTTCAAGCGTTGGGACCGGGAGAACGAACGTGAGGCCGAATGGTCGAGCCGCCCACACTTCAGTGCCTGGATGACCTACGGCACCGGTCACCTCTCTCAGCCCCACATGGATGTATCGGTATGGCAGGACAAGCTGACCGGCGAGCACTCGGGGGACGAGCGCGCGTGGTCGCCCGACTATGACACCCCTGCTGCGTTCAGCGAGCGCACCACGATCACCGCCGAGGACGGAAATCCGGAGGATGGCAGGCGCGAGGCTGAGCGACTGCTGAGCGATGCCGGGTGGCGGGTGATCGGCGAATGGCATGACGCCGAGGACATGGCGCTGATCGTCAGCGTCGCCCGCACAGAGGACTGAATCGCCCCTTCTGGAAACCCGCAGTCTCTCTCCCGACCCGGTCGGGCACCCGCGTCACGACGGGACGGCTTCACCAGCCTGCTCGGCGGAGCGCATCGGCCGCACCTTCAGCCGATACACCCGGGAGACAGTGCCGCCGAGCCGGTGCCGGCCAGAACGCGGCAGTCCCGGCCCGGCAGAAACACGCCCGGCCCCTTGGCGCGGACCATCACCATGGTCC
>NZ_JBHVHQ010000777.1:0-4114 GCF_042800135.1 Streptomyces sp. NPDC057654
CCGCCGGGCCCTCGTGAGGTCAACCGGCGGCGAGGGGAATCTAGGGGTGGCGGGATGCGATCACGGCCAGGAGCCAGAGTGTCGTCACCACAGCGAGCACGAGAGCGGAAACCAAGAGGGCGACGGCTACCCGTTGGCCGGTCATGCGGCACCGTCCCCCGGCGGAAGCGCGCGAGGCGCTACCTGACCGATGACGGTCACGCCCGTGAAGTCGGACGGCGGCTCCACCAGCATGTATCGGCCGTACGACCACCGGTAGCGCTTGTGGCCCGTCGCCTGTGTGTGGCGGCGCATCCACTCTTCTGCCGGCGCTTCCACCACGTAGACCCCGGACTCTGCCTTGCACTCGACGTCGTCGCCGGACACGCACACGACGGATAGCTCGTTCATGCCCAGCGGGTCTCGCGTTATCTCCCACCGAAGGTACCGGAAAGTCTGCCTACTCAACTCCCATCCTCCTTGGGCTTGTTGGGCTCGTTGGCGTTCAAGCGGATGGGGCCATCGGGCTTGCCGCGCCCGGCGCGGTGCTCGGCGCACTGGCACTTCGGGAATGCAGCCGCGTAGGGGTCGCGACGTTTCTTCCTCGGTGGAGGCTTGGGGAAGAACAGCATCCCGTCAGCGCCGTACTTCGCCATGAGCCGTGACAGCTCTGCCCGCGCGTCGCTACTCACGAGAACAGCCAATGCAGGCGGCCCAGTTCGGTCCGCAAGCGCGCCAGCGCGGCCCGATCGGTGCGGTACTCGCTCGCAGCCGGCCAGTCAGCGGGAGCCATGCCCCAGGCTCCACCGGCACGCAGGATGGCTTCCACCGGTCCACTAGAAGGAGGGCAAGGCGCGGGGGCCCGCGGAGGTTTGGTGGGGCGGTCGCGCTTCCGGGACACTGTTCCACTCCTCTCCGTAGCGAGAGCACTACCGGAAGGTTCAGCGTGGACCAATGCAGGGAAGCATTCAACCTCCCGAAAGAGGATGAAAGGATGGTGAAAAGCCCTTGAATCGCAAAGAGTTGAATCCGGAAGCTTCCCCCCAGGCAGCCTACGGAGCGCGGCTGCGCAGCCTGCGGGAGGCGCGCGGCTGGACTCAGGATGACCTAGCCGCGCATATGGACTATTCCAGCGTGCATATCTCTGGCGTTGAAACTGGTCGGAAGTCTCCAACTCTCCGTTTCTCGCGTGGTGTCGATAGCGCGCTCGGCCTGGTGGGTGCCGGTGAGTCGTTCGAACGGGAGTACCGCGAGATCAAACATGGCAGCCTCCTGGAAGGCTTCCCGGAGTACGTCGGGTACGAGGGTCGCGCGGTAGAGATCCGGATCTACAACATCGGGATCATCCCCGGGCTGTTGCAGACGCCGGACTATGCGCGGGTGTTGGCGGACAGCGCTGCGAGGAGAGGGGCGATCACGCCCGAGCATGCAGACAAGCGAGTCACGTTCCTGATGGAGCGGCAGGCAGCGCTAGAGCGGCAACCCCCTCCCATGCTGTTCGTGGTGCTGGACGAGAGCTGCATCCGGCGGCCCGTTGGCGGACCGGAGGTCATGAACGCCCAGCTTGAACGGCTGATCGAGTGCGCAGCGTGCCCCACGACGATCTTGCAAGTAGCGCCATACGATATCGGCGAGCGACGGACGTTCGACCTCCCGGTCAACCTGCTGACGATGCCTGACCGCTCAGTCGTCGCGTATGCCGAGTCTCAGGCTCAAGGCAACGTGGACCGTGAGCCCGCAATCGTACTTCCTATGCTGACGGCCTACCATCAGTTGCAGGGCGAAGCGCTTTCGAAGACAGCGTCTGCACTCATGATGAAAGAGATACGAGAGGTCAGCTCGTGAATGGTGACTACCCGGTTCCCCACTGGTTCAAATCCTCCTACAGCAACAACGGTGGCGACTGCATAGAGGTCGCCAGCAACCTCGTCCCTCTGCGCAGCGTCGTCCCTGTTCGTGACAGCAAGAACCCGGACGGTCCGGCCCTCGCCGTCTCCCCCGACGCGTGGTCCGCGTTCGTCGCGTTCGCGGCCCGTAGCGACGTCTGAGCTGCCGCAAACGCAAAAGGCCCCCGCACCGGCATGTAGCCGGTGCGGGGGCGTAGTTGTCAGCGGGCGGCAGTGGTCTGCCACAGGGTGAGCAGCAGTCCGGCGACGGCGACGAGTGCGGCGATGCTGGGGAGCGGCCAGCGGCTTCTTTCGACCGCCGCGAGCCGCTGATCAAGCTCGGCGAGCCGCTGGTCGGTCTGGTCGGAGCGCTGCACAAGCAGGGCGAGCGCTCCGTCGAGGCGAGCGAACCCCGCCTCGACCGTGCCGCGCAACCGTTCCAGTTCGAGGGCGACGTCGGTACCGGTTGAATCGGTCACCAGTCGTCGCCCTTGGCCGGGGGAGTGTCGTCGACCAGGCCGAGGCCGATTCGGTCGAGCAGCGCCTCGACGGCGGGCAGGGCCATGACGCGGGCGAGGCCGCCCGCGACGGCGAGGGCGCCCGCCACCCACGGGAGGGATGCGGGGATGCCGGACGCGTCGACGATGGCGGGCAGAGCGAGAGCGATGGCGACCACGGTCTGAAGGACCGTACGGACGGTGCGCTTGTTGGCGGGGGTCAAGAGGTGTGCCTTTCGATCGGGGTGTGGTTCAGCTCTTGGGGACCTTGAGGGCGTCCCACTGACGGCGGCCGGGCCAGCCGTCGCAGAACTCGGGGGCGTCGCCGAGCTTGCGTTGCCACTTGCGGAAGGACTCCCGGTCGGCGGCGGACCACTGCGGGCCGGGCCCGTCCTCGTACGCGGAGCAGCCCTCGGCGACCAGGCGGCGACCCATGGCCGTGATGATGGGCGAGCGGGGCGTCTTCTTGAACCAGTCGGCGCCGGGGAACGGCTCGTACGCGGTGCCGCCGCCTCCACTGCCTCCGCCTGCCCAGCGGCGTAGCGTGGCCCGGTCTGCGAAGGCGGCGACGCTGGTGTCGAGGGGCCGGTCGGTGTGCTGGTGAAACAGCCACTTCGCCTCGACACGCGGATGACCCGCTGTGACGTAGTCGGCGATCCACAGCGCATCACCGGCCTGGCTGGTGGTGTCGCGGTTCTTCCAGTAGTCGAGGTTGCAGTACAGGCCGACGCGGTGATTGCTGCCCCGCAGCCGTTTCACCTCGGCAAGGAAATGGTCCTTGTCCGCGCAGCTCACGCCGGGGTCTTCCCAATCCGCGAACAGCGGGTCGCCCTCGACGGAAGCGCACTTCTCGACGAAGTACGCGGCCTGCGCGCTCATGCTGCCGGGGCGCAGGAAGTGGTAGAAGCCGACAACGAGGCCGGCTGACCTGCCGCGGGCGGCCTGCGCGGTCATCTTCGGGTTGATGTACGACGTGCCTTCGGTCGCCTTGACGAACACGAAGTCGAGGCCGTCGGTCGAGTAGGTGGTCGACTGGTACGACGAGACGTCGATGCCTCGTACGGTCATGTGGGTCTCCTGGCATGAGAAACGCCCCGGCGTTATGTCGGGGCGTGGTGGTTGGTGTGCCGTGGTCAGCCGATGCCGGCCCAGTAGCACGTCTGGCCGTCGGTCATGTCGGCGAGCGCGAGGGTGGTGGGCAAGGTGGTGAGGGTGGTGGATGACGTCTGGAGCCACCGGTAGACGCCGCGGGTGTCGGTGGGCCGTGCGCCGCTGGTCGTGCCGTTCCCTGCCCAGTTGGTAGCGGCGAGGTACGGCACGGTCGTGCCGGTCCCCTTGATCAGAATTGCCACGTAGTAGCTGCCGGCAGCGAGCTGCACGGGCGCGGTCAGGTTGAAGGTTGCGAGCTGCCCACCGATGTTGTGCGTCTCGGGGAGCGACGAGATGACGCTCGCAGTCTGCGCTACCCGCTTGAGGTCCCTGTCGTAGATCCCGAGGTAGGCGGCCGTCACGGTCGACTTGGGCTTGTCGTAGCCCATGACGTGCACGGCCAGCTTTGAGACGGTGCCGACCGTGCGGAGCGGGACACCGACGAGGTACAGGCGGCCGGCCTCGCTCGGCATGTCGCCGGGGGTGCGGGACTCGGCGCTGAGGTCGTACGCCCAGGACCGTAGTCCGTAGTCGTCGGGCATCCACGCCCCCGGCAGGGGCGGCGGCGCCAACTTCGACGTCAACAACTACACGGTCTACGGC
>NZ_JBHVHQ010000778.1:0-4111 GCF_042800135.1 Streptomyces sp. NPDC057654
GCGTCTCCCGGCGGAACGGGGAGCCGCCCTCCACGGCCGCGTACAGCGTGACGCCGAGCGACCACAGGTCCGAGGCGGGGCCGGGCTGCCGGCCCAGGACGCGCTCGGGGGCCAGGTATTCGGGGGAGCCGACCAGCTCCCCGGTCATGGTCAGCGCCGTGCTGCCCTCGACCATGGCGATGCCGAAATCGGTGAGGACCACGCGGCCGTCGTTGGCGAGGAGCACGTTGCCGGGTTTCACGTCCCGGTGCAGCACCCCCGCCAGGTGCGCGGCCCGCAGCGCGGCCAGCACCTCCACGCCGATCCGGGCGGCCCGCGCGGGGGAGAGGGTGTGCTCCGCCTCCAGCACCTCCGCCAGCGACAGCCCGCGTATCAGCTCCATTACGATCCACGGCCGGCCGGCCTCGGAGACGACGTCATGGACAGTGACGACATTGGGGTGCGAAACGGCGCCCGCCGCCCGGCCCTCGCGCTCCAGGCGCGCGTACAGCTGCCGCACCTCGCGGTCGAGCAGCCCGGAGGGCGCGCGCACCTCCTTGACGGCCACCTCGCGGTCCAGCACCTCGTCCCGCGCGCGCCAGACCACGCCCATGCCGCCCCGGCCCAGCTCGCCCAGCAGCCGGTAGCGGCCCGCCAGTACGCGGCCGGACCGGTCGCCGCCGCCGTGCTCATCCGAAGGAATTCCGCTCATCGACGAGCCCCTCCCACGAGAGAGCGATCCACGGCCGTGTGCTCTCCGGGGGAGAATCCCCCCGCCCCGCGGAGAACATGCCCGCCCGTGCGGAACGGCAGCCGCCTCCGCCGCCGGGTGCCGGTGAATGTACCGCGACGCAGCGTGACCGGCCCCTGTCGGGAGGGTCCCGTATGCCCCAACTGGCCCCGCGTCGCGACGGATTCGCGCCAGTCGCGTCAACGCCCTTGACGCAGTGGTGAATCCGGCCCGTGGATGCGCAGGTGACGTGAAGGGGCGGTAGGGTTACTCTGCCCGGGCCGGGTATCTCGTACGGGTGGGGAGTCTCATGGAGCAGATAGCAATGCGCAGCAGGCCACGCGTGCCTGCCATCAGTTGCGGAAGCGGTGCGTCCAGCGCGCGCCTAGACCGCCATCTCGCGGTGCTGGGCGGCCCTGCCGTGCCGCAGCGCGAGACGGAGTCGGCGACCGTGCTGATGCGCGAGCTGACGGCGCGCGACCACTCGCGCGCCAAGCAGAGCCGGACCGCCAGGGTGTCGCTCTTCGCGCCGCTGCGGCGGCTGCGACGCTCGCTGTTCGGCAGCCGCCACTGACGGCGGGCGGACGACCGAGGCCCGGCGGCCACACCGACCCGGCACAGCGCTGAGACCTGAGAGCCCGTTATCCCCAGGGCGCTCGGGGAGCGCTTCGGTGTGTCCGCCGAGCCGTCCGTACGATAGAGACACCGCCGTACGTAGAGATACTCCGGCGCCGCTCCCTGCTCCTCGGCTCAGCGCCCGTCGCGTACGTACCGGCGGATGGTGAGCGGCACGAAGACGACGAGCAGCAGCGCCGACCACAGCAGTGAGGCCGCGACGGGATGCTCCGTCGGCCAGGCGCCGTGCGCGGCCGCCGCCGAGGCCGCCGTGTTGCCGAAGAGGTCGCGGCAGGCGCCGACGACCGCGCTGATCGGGTTCCACTCGGCGAGGAAGCGCAGCCAGCCGGGCATGCCGGCGGTCGGCACGTAGGTGTTGGAGAGCATCGGCAGGACGAAGGTCAGCGCGGCCAGCTGCCCCGCCGCCTCCTCGTTCTTGACGACCGTCCCCAGGTACTGGCCGATCCACGCCGTGGCCAGCCGGAAGAGCAGCAGCAGGCCGATCGCGCCGAGCGCGGGCCCCACCCCGTTCCGGATGCGCCAGCCCATCGCGAGCCCGACGAGCGCGAGCGGTACGAGCCCCACGGCGGCGAGCAGCACCTCCGCGACCGCCTGGCCGACCGGCACCGCCGAGCGGCTCATGGGCAGCGTGCGGAACCGGTCCATGACGCCGCGCTGCCGGTCCTGGACGGCCTGGAGCGTCCCGGTGAAGATGCCGAGGGTGGAGACGGAGACGAGCAGGCCGGGCACCAGGTACTCGCGGTAGTTGCCGCCGCCGGGCACGTCGATGGCGCTGCCGAAGAGGTAGCCGAAGAGCACCAGCATCAGCAGCGGCGCGGTGAGCGTCATGGCCAGCAGGCCGGGGGCGTGCCGTATTCGGGTCGTCTGCCGGCCGATCATGGCCGACGCGTCGCGGACGGCCCAGGTCAGGGAGGTGTCGCTCATGCCGCGGCCTCTTTCTGGACGTGGGGGCCGGCGGTGTCCGCGCCGTCGGCGGTGAGGTGGAGGAAGACCTCGTCGAGGGTGGGCTGCCGGACGGACACGTCGGCCAGGCCGATGCCGGCCGAGTCCAGTTCCCGTACGACGCGGGGCAGGGTGAGGGTCGGGTCGGTGCAGGAGGAGCCGACGGTCCGCCGCTCGGGGTCGACGGCGGGCTGTGCGCCCGTCAGCCGGCCGAGGGCGACGGCCGCCCCGGCGAGTTCGCTCTCGTCGCCGACGACGATCTCGACGTACGAGCCGATGGCAGCCTTCAGCTCCTCCGGGGTGCCGGTGGCGCTGACCCGGCCGTGGTCGATGACCACGATGTCGTCGGCCAGCCGGTCGGCCTCCTCCAGGTACTGCGTGGTGAGCAGCACGGTCGTGCCGCCCGCCGCCAGCTCGCGGACGGCGTCCCAGATGTCGCCGCGGCTGCGCGGGTCGAGGCCGGTGGTGGGCTCGTCGAGGAAGAGCACGGGCACGTCGGTGAGCAGGCACGCGGCCAGGTCGAGGCGGCGCCGCTGGCCGCCGGAGTAGGTGCGGGCGGGGCGTCCGGCCAGCTCGGCGAGGCCGAAGCGCTCCAGCAGTTCGTCCGCCCGGAGCGCTGCGGCGTGCGGCCGCAGCCGCTGGAGGCGGGCGAACAGCCGCAGGTTCTCACGGCCTGTCAGGTCGCTGTCCACGGAGGCGAACTGGCCGGTGAGGGCGATGCTGCGGCGGACGGAGCGCGGGTCGGCGGTGACGTCGTGGCCCGCGACGCGGGCGGTGCCGGAGGAGGGGGCGCGCAGCGTCGAGAGGATGTGGACCGCGGTGGTCTTGCCCGCGCCGTTGGGCCCGAGCAGCCCGCAGACGGTGCCTTCGGGAACCGCGAGATCGAGCCCGCGCAGCGCGTGCACGTCGCCGTAGCGCTTGTGCAGATCCTCACTAAGTACAGCGTACGTAGTTGTCATGCGGCCCACCGTACCGCACTGCGTACGCTGTACGTAACTAGGATGGGGGCCGAGGTGATGATCCATGGCAGCCAGCGGCCGTACGGCCGGACCCGAGGTGATCTGGGCGCGGCCCGAGCGCGCCGGGCGCGGACCCCGCCCCGCGCACACCCGCGCCGAGATCGCGGCGGCGGCGACGGGCATCGCCGACGCCGAGGGCATCGACGCCGTCTCCATGCGGCGGGTGGCCGCCGCGATCGGCTGCGGCACGATGTCGCTCTACAACTACGTGCCGCGCAAGGAGGACCTGTACGAGCTGATGGTGGACGCTGCCGCCGCCGAGTACGAGCTGCCCGAGCAGCCCTCCGGCGACTGGCAGGCCGACCTGCTCGGACTCGCCCGGCAGTCACGGGCGATGATGCACCGTCATCCCTGGATGCCGGGGCTCATGTCGCCCGTCTACGGTTTCAGCCCGAACGCGCTGCGCTACGTCGAGTACGTCCTGTGGGTGCTGGACGGCCTCGACGTCGAGGACGGCGCCAAGATGGAGCTCCTCGCCATGGTCACCGCCGTCGTCACCTCCTTCGTCGGCAGCGAACTCACCGCCGCCGAGCGCCACCGCACCTCGCCGCACCCGCCCGAGCAGGAGCGCGCGGCGCGCTCCGCCTATCTCGCACGGGAGTTGGCCGGCGGACGGTACCCGCGGATGGCCCGTACGTTCGCGGGCGCGTCCGGCCCGGCCGACCAGGACGCCGTCTTCGAACGCGCCATGCGCCGCCTCTTCGCGGGCTTCGCGGCGGAGAGCGGGGGCAGGGGCGGGGGCGCGTAGGAGCGCCGGGCCGCGCTCACAGCAGCGCGAACTGCCCCTCCGGGCCCTCCTCGTGAT
>NZ_JBHVHQ010000779.1:0-4108 GCF_042800135.1 Streptomyces sp. NPDC057654
GGCCCGTAGATCCGCCGAGGGCCGCGCGCTATCGCTACCGCGCGAGCCGGTCGGTCAGTTGTCGTCCTCGTCGATCAGGAAGCCGCGCATCGGCGACGGCGCCTGCTGCATCGGCTGCTGGCCCTGCGGCCGGACCGGTGCCATCGGCTGGGTCATCGCCGGGGACATCTGCTGCTGGCCGCCGTAGGACGGAGCACCGCCGGAGGGGCCGCCGTGGCCGCCCATCGACGGGTTGCCGCCCATGGAGTGCGAGCCCATGCCCGCGCCGGCGCCGGCCATCGAGGGGGACGGCGGCAGCGAGGCGGTCGCCGGGGTCCGCGGCGGGGCCAGCGAGTCGTCGGCCTGGTTCTCCAACTGGCGCAGCTGGCTCTCCAGGTAGGACTTGAGCCGGGTGCGGTACTCGCGCTCGAAGCCGCGCAGGTCCTCGACCTTGCGCTCCAGCGTGGCGCGAGCGGACTCCAGCGAGCCCATCGCCACGCGGTGCTTTTCCTGCGCGTCCCGCTCCAGCGCGTCGGCCTTGGCGCGGGCGTCCCGCTCCAGACCCTCGGCGCGGCTGCGCGCCTCACCGACGATCTTGTTGGCCTCGGACCGGGCCTCGGCGATGGCCTGATCGGCCGTCTGCTGAGCGAGCGAGAGCACACGGGCCGCGCTGTCGCCGCCCGGCCCCTGACCCTGCTGCGGCAGCTGGGGGCCGGGGCCGCCCATCGGACCGTTCTGGCCCATGCCGCCCGGGTTCATTCCGTTCTGACCCATGGGGCCGCCGAGCGGGCCGCCCATCGGGCCGTTCTGACCCATCGGACCGTTCTGACCCATCGGGCCAGGGCCGTGCGGGCCCTGCGGACCGGGGCCGTGGCCGCCGGGGCCGGGCGGCAACTGCGGGGCGCCGCCGGGCAGCTGAGGGGGGCCGCCCATCTGTTGCTGCTGTTGTTGCTGCTGTTGCTGTTGCTGCTGTTGCTGAGGCGGCACAGGCTGCGGACCGGATATGGCGGCGGGCACCGGGGCGCCCGGCCGCTGGTCCTGCGGCTCCTGCTGCTGCTTGCGCATCCCCTGCTGCTGGTTCTGCGCGGCGGCCCGCGTGGCCGCGGCCAGCTTGGCTCGCAGGTCCTCGTTCTCGCGCAGGAGGCGGGTCAGTTCGGCTTCGACCTCGTCGAGGAAGGCATCGACCTCGTCCTCGTCATAGCCTTCTCGGAGACGGACGGTCGTGAACTGCTTGTTCCGTACGTCCTCGGGGGTCAACGGCATCTCTTCTTCACCTCAACGTAGTCGTCGGCAATCGGCAAGAACGTATGTGACATCGCGCTCACAGCCAGCTCACGAGGGTGATCAGGATGTAGACGATGATCATCAGTACGAAGAAGGACAGGTCGAGCGCCACGCCCCCGAGACGCAGCGGCGGGATGAACCGCCGCAGAAGCTTGAGTGGCGGATCGGTGACAGTGTAGGTGGCCTCCAGAACGACCACCATCGCCTTGCCGGGTTGCCATGAGCGGGCGAACTGGAAGACGTAGTCCATCACCAGCCGGAAGATCAGCACGATGAGGAAGCAATACAGCGCGATGTAGATCACCTGCTGTGCGATGCCCATCTCGCGCGTCCCTCTCCCCTTGCTCGTACTCGGCCAGTTGGCCGTTACTCACTGTCTTGCCCGGTGTTACGTCTCAGCTCTGGTTGAAGAACCCGCCCTCTGCGATGCGGGCCTTGTCCTCCGCCGTGACATCGACGTTAGCAGGAGACAGCAGGAACACCTTCTGCGTCACCCGCTCGATACTGCCGTGCAGTCCGAAGACCAGACCGGCCGCAAAGTCGACAAGTCGCTTCGCGTCCGTGTCGTCCATCTCGGTCAGGTTCATGATCACCGGCGTGCCCTCGCGGAAGTGTTCCCCGATGGTACGGGCCTCGTTGTAGGTCCGCGGGTGCAGTGTGGTGATGCGGTAAGGCTCCCGCTCGGACACAACCTTGGGCATGATCACCGGTGCGTTCTTCTCCAGAGACTGACGTTCGGGTGTGATGGACGCCACGGGGGCGATTCGCGCGGGTCGTCCGGTTTCCGCTACGAGCGGAGCAGGCTCCCGCTGCGCCGGCGGGTGCGCGACTCGCACCGGTTCGTCCTGTTGCGTCTGTTGGGGCTGCTGCTGCCTTCGAGCCCGGTCGGGCTCCGGCTCGGGTTCGAACTCGTCATCGGGGTCGAACCCCGGGCCGTCGTACCCATCGTCCTCCACGAGGCCGAGGTAGACCGCCATCTTGCGCATCGCGCCGGCCATGCTCCGCATCCTCCGCTCTGTGGTGGATCGGCTCCGTCACCGGTCGCCCTGGATCCACTCGGCCTACCCGCCTTTTGGCGGAAATGACCATATTTTGTGCTGTGGTCCGACCTGCTTGGCGACGTTACCTGAGGCTGGGTCGGACTCCGAGTACCGCAGTGCCGACGCGTACATGTGTCGCCCCCGCCGCCACCGCGTCCTCAAGGTCCGCGCTCATACCTGCTGACACCATGTTCGCAGCCGGATGAGATACGCGCAGGCCCGTTGCGATTTCCATCAGCCGGTCGAACGCCGCCCGTTGTCTGCCGGCGTACGCCCCGGACAGCGGAGCCACTGTCATGACCCCGTCCAGCCGGAGCCCTTCGGCCGCGGCTATCGCGTCCGCCAGCGCCTCGACGCCGTCCGGCGCCACCCCGCCGCGCTCCCCGCGCTCGCCCGACTCCGCGTCGAGGGCCACTTGGACGAGCGCGCCGAGCTCCCGGCCGGCCCGCACCGCCGCCGCGGAGAGCGCCGTGACCAGTCTGGACCGGTCGACGGACTGCACCACATCGGCGTAACTCACCACAGACCGTACCTTGTTCGTCTGCAATTGACCCACAAAGTGCCAGTTGAGGGGCAGATCGGCGGATTCCGCGGCCTTCGGCGCGGCGTCCTGGTCGCGGTTCTCCGCGACATGACGCACCCCCAGCTCCGCGAGCAGCCGGACATCGCTCGCGGGGTAGGTCTTGGTGACCACGATGAGGGTCACGTCTTCACGCTTGCGGCCGGCGGCGGCGCAGGCGGCAGAGATACGTTCCTCCACCCGCGCCAGATTCGCGGCCAGTTCATTCCTGCGATCCGTCACAGCTCAGCCGTCCAACCAGACATAGCTCGCGAGCCGCCCGGTCGTGCGCTCGCGCCGGTAGGAGAAATGGTCCGTCGACTCCAACGTACAGACGTTCGACCGAACGTCGATGTCGACGCCGAGGCGGGCGAGTTGGGCGCGTACGCCCGCCGGAACATCCACGGCCGGGGTCGACCACGAGGTGGTGGACCACGCCTCGGGCACGGCCTCGGCGACCTCGTCGCGCATCGCCTCCGGCACCTCGTAGCAGCGGCCGCACACCGTGGGCCCGAGACGGCCGACGATCCGCGCGGGCTCCGCGCCGCGGCGGACCATCTCCGCCACGAGCTCCGGCACCACCCCGGCCACCAGCCCCGGCCGCCCCGCGTGCGCGGCGCCCGCGACCCCGGCTTGGGGGTCGGCGAGCAGCACCGGAGCGCAGTCGGCGGTCAGGACGGCGAGCGCGAGGGAGCGACGGGTGGTCACCACCGCGTCCACGGCCGGGGGTTCGGCGTCGCCCCACGGGGCGTCGACCACGGCCACGTCGCGGCCGTGCACCTGGCGCATCCAGACGACCGCCGCCGGGTCGAGGCCGAGCGCGCCGGCCGCGAGACGGCGGTTGGCCCGTACGGCCGCGGGGTCGTCGCCGACCGCGCCGCCGAGGTTGAGCGTGTCATACGGAGCGGCGCTCACCCCGCCCCACCGGTCGGTGAAAGCGAAGTGCGCGCCGCTGTCGTCGTGCTGTTGCCCTATCACTTCAGGGAGTTCACTTGAGGAAGTCCGGAACGTCCAGTTCCTCGGCCGTGCTGTCCTGGTACGGACGGGCCGGCGGGACCTGCGGCGTGCTGATCGGGGGCGGCGGGACCTCGGAGACGGGGGACGTCTCGGCCGGGGCCGGCTCCTCGTCGCGCGGGGCCGTGACGCTGCCGAGACCGCCGAAGGACGGGCGGGCCGGCTCGGCCGGACGGCTCGGGGCCGGGGCGGGAGCGCTCTCCTCCCGGTTGCCGTAGGTGGAGCCGAGCAC
>NZ_JBHVHQ010000780.1:0-4106 GCF_042800135.1 Streptomyces sp. NPDC057654
GTGTGAACAAGGGGCGCGCGCCGCTGAAACCAGCCGGGATCCGGCCACTCACCACGGCCGCCCGGCACGGACGCTCAACGGGTCCGTCCAGTGCGGCCGTTCGCCACGGTCAGTACGGGTAGAAGCCCGACCCCGTCTTGCGGCCGAGCCGCCCCGCGTCCACCATCCGCTGGAGCAGCGGGGGAGCGGCGTACAGCGGCTCCTTGAACTCCTGGTACATCGAGTCCGCGACCGAGGCGACCGTGTCCAGGCCGATCAGGTCGGACAGCCGCAGAGGGCCCATGGGGTGCGCGCACCCCAGCTCCATGCCGTTGTCGATGTCCTCACGGCTGGCGATGCCCGACTCGAACATCCGGATCGCGGAGAGCAGATAGGGGATGAGCAGGGCGTTGACGACGAAGCCCGAGCGGTCCTGCGCCCGGATCGCGTGCTTGCCCAGCACATCCCCGACGAGCGCCTCGGCCCGCTGGATGGTCTCCTCGCCGGTGGTCAGCGCGGGGATCAGCTCGACGAGCTTCTGCACCGGGGCCGGGTTGAAGAAGTGGATGCCGATGACCTGGTCCGGCCGGGAGGTCGCGACGGCCAGCTTCACCAGCGGGATCGAGGAAGTGTTGGAGGCGAGGATGGCGTCCGGACGCGTGACGACCTGGTCGAGGACCTGGAAGATCTCCGTCTTGACCTGCTCGTTCTCGACGACCGCCTCGATGACCAGATCCCGGTCGGCGAACTCGCCCAGATCCGTCGTGAAGCTCAGCCGCTCCAGCGTCGCGTCCCGCTCCGCCACCGTCATCTTGCCGCGCTCGGCGGCCTTGGCAAGGGAGTTGACCAGCCGGGTGCGGCCCAGCTCCAGCGCCTCGCCGGTGGTCTCCGCGACCATGACCTCCAGCCCCGACCGGGCGCATACCTCCGCGATGCCGGCGCCCATCTGGCCGCAGCCCACCACTCCGACGCGTGCAATATCGGCCATCGTGTCCGTCACCTCGTGCCCTTCGCTGATCCTCATCGACCGGCAGGCCGCCGCGGGTGCCGACGGACGCCTCCGCGCAGACGTTACCCCGCGCTCCGCTGCGCCGACGGGCCCGGGGCGGGCATGCTGATACCGGACGGTGTGACCCGGTCGGCAGTCAGGGGGCGCCAGATGGGACGTATCACGCGAAGGGGATTCACGGCGGTCGCGGCGGGCTCGGCGGCCCTGCTGCTCGGCGCCGGGGACGCGGCCGCAGCCGCGTCCGCGTCTGCGAAGGGCGGTGCGCGGGCGCGCGGCGCGCGGCAGTTCCGCGGCATGTGGCTCGCCACCGTCGCCAACCTCGACTGGCCCTCCAAGCCCGGCCTCGGCGTCACGCAGCAGCGCGCCGAGCTGATCGCCCTGCTCGACACGGCCGTCCGGCGGCGGCTCAACGCCATCGTCTTCCAGGTGCGGCCCACCGCGGACGCCTTCTGGCCCTCGCCGTACGAACCGTGGTCGCAGTACCTCACGGGCACCCAGGGCCGCGACCCCGGCTGGGACCCGCTGGGCTTCGCGGTCCGCGAGGCGCACGCCCGCGAACTGGAGCTGCACGCCTGGTTCAACCCGTACCGCGTCGCCAACCACACCGACCCGACCCGGCTCGCGGCGAACCACCCGGCGCGGCTGCACCCGGACTGGGTCGTGCCCTACGGCGGCAAGCTCTACTACAACCCCGGCCTGCCGGAGGTCCGGCGGTTCGTCGAGGACGCGATGCTGGACGCCGTGGACCGCTACGACGTGGACGGCGTCCACTTCGACGACTACTTCTACCCGTACCCGGTCGCCGGCCAGGTCTTCGACGACGACGCCGCGTACGCGCGGCACGGCGCGGGCTTCCCCGACCGGGGCGCGTGGCGGCGGGACAACATCGACCGCCTGGTGCGCGAGACGGGGCAGCGGATCAGGCGGAGCGGCAGCCGCGCGCGGCTGGGCATCAGCCCCTTCGCGGTCTGGCGCAACCGCGCCACCGACCCGCTCGGCTCGGACACCCGCGCCGGCGTGCAGACCTACGACGACCTGTGCGCCGACACCCGCAAGTGGGTCCTGGAGGGCTGGATCGACTACATCGTCCCGCAGGTCTACTGGCACCTCGGCTTCGCCGTCGCCGACTACGCCAAGCTCGTGCCCTGGTGGGCCGATACCGTACGCGGCACCGACGTGCACCTCTACATCGGCGAGGCGCTCTACAAGGCGGGCGATCCGGCGCAGCCCGCACCCTGGCAGGACCCCGCGGAGCTCTCCCGCCACCTCACCTTCGACCGGCGGTACCCGGAGGTGCGCGGCAATGTCTTCTTCACGGCACGGGACGTGGTCGCCGACCGGATCGGTGCGATGGCCCGAGTGGTCGCCGACCACTATCCGTACCGGGTGCGGCCGCCCCGCTGAGCCGGGGCGGCCCCGGTCCTACGGCTGCGGTTCGTTCGTGTGCTGGACGACCGAGTCGGGGCCCGGAGACATGATCGCCTCGTGCCCGTCCTCGGCGCGGACCCGGTAGGGCGGGGCGCCTTCCGGGCCCAGCACCTCGATGATCTCCACGACCCGGTCGTGCTGGCCCACGATCCTGCCGTGCACCACCAGCCGGTCTCCCACACTCGCACGCATCGGCGGTGACCTTCCGTCCGAAGGGATGCGGTCAGTGGCGGCAATTGTACGGCGCGTAGGCGTATTCGGTAGGAGAACGCCGGTGTCCATCGGCCCTTCGGGCCGGTTCGCCGGGGCGGCGCCGGTCGGCGTCGGCGCGGCGCGCTCCGCGGTACGGCCGGGCCGGCCGGCATCTCGCGTGCCGCGGCCCGTTCTTCGCGTGCCGCGTCACGCCCGCTCCGGCCGGTTCGTCGTGCGTTGCGTCACCACGATGCACACCAGGACCCCCACGGCGGCGATCGGCGCGGCCGGGGTCAGGTGCTCGTCGAGGAGGAGGACGGACGCGACGAGCGTCAGGAGCGGCTGGGCGAGCTGGAGTTGGCTGGCCTTGGCGACGCCGATGGCGGCCATGCCCCGATACCAGACCGTGAGCCCGAAGCAGTGCGAGCCCGCCGCCAGCCACACCACCCCGGCCACCACGTGCCCCGTCAGATGGGCCGGCTCGAAGGGCAGCGCGACGGCGGTGCACGCCAGGCCCACCGGCAGGCACGGGACCAGGGCCCAGCCGATGACCTGCCACCCCGGCATCTCCCGCGCCAGCCGGCCGCCCTCCGCGTAACCCGCCGCGCAGATCAGCAGCGCCCCGAAGAGGTAGAGGTCCGCCGTCGAGAGGGCCCCGCCGCTCTGCTGAAGGGCGAACGCGATGACCACGGCCGCCCCGGTCAGCGCCGCTCCCCAGTACGTACGCGAGTGCCGCGTCCCCGTGCGCAGCGCCGAGTACGCGGCCGTGGTCACCGGCAGCAGGCCCACCACCACGGCGGCGTGCGACGACGTGGACGTCTGGAGGGCCAGCGTGGTCAGGACCGGGTAGCCGACGACCACCCCGGCGGCGACGACGAGGAGCCCGCCCCAGTGCCGGCGGTCGGGCAGCGGGACGCGCCGCACGGCCAGGGCGATGACCGCGATGAGCGAGGTCAGTACGGTCCGGGCGCCGACCGTGGACCACGGGCCGAGCCCTTCGAGGGCCCAGGCGGTGGCGGGAAAGGTGAGGGAGAAGGCGGCCACGCCGAGGGCGGCGAGCGTGGTGCCACCGCTCACTGCTATCGCGACTGGACGAGTAGCGCTATCTTGTACTGTCATGCACGAGCGTAACAGCATCGCTGAACTGGCCCGAGTCCTCCGTGATGAACTCGACCGCTATCGCGAAGGTGAGAAGCTGCCGTCGAGTCGGGCGCTGGTCGAGCGGTTCCACGTCAGCCCCGTGACCGTCACCCGCGCGCTCGCCGCCCTCGCCGCCGAGGGGCTCGTCGTCACCCGGCCCGGCGCCGGCGCGTACCGGGCCGCCCGGCCGCGCGGCGGCGGGCGGCGCACCGGCGACACCTCCTGGCAGGAGGTGGCCCTCAGCGCCGAGGCCGGCGGCGAGTACATACCGCGCTCCATCGGGGCCTCCGGGGTGCTGGCCACGCTCGCCGTGCCGCCGCCCGGCGCCATCGAGCTCAACGGCGGCTACCTCCACCCC
>NZ_JBHVHQ010000781.1:0-4105 GCF_042800135.1 Streptomyces sp. NPDC057654
GGGCGCTGGGAGCTGCCCGGCGGGAAGGTCGAGCCCGGCGAGACGCCCGAGCGGGCGCTCGTACGCGAACTCCGCGAGGAACTGGGCGTGGAGGTCGAGCCGCTGGAGCGGATTCCCGGCGAGTGGCCGCTGCGCCCGCCGTACGTGCTCCACGTCTGGACGGCCAAGCTCCTCGCGGGGGAGCCGCGCCCGCTCCAGGACCACGACGAACTCCGCTGGCTCGGCCCCGCCGAGGTCCATGACGTCCCCTGGCTCGACCAGGACCGGCCCGCCGTCGCGGAGGCCCTCCGGCGGCTCGACGGGCGGCATGAGCAGCGATGACCCTGGTTTGGGCGACGCCCCGTCAGGTGCTTCCGCCCGATGACCCGTCCGCGTCTCTTCGCGGAGCGCCTCGCGGTGCGGAACCCCGCCGATACGCCAATCGTGCCACCGAGTTCCGGCACTTCCGTTGCAGAAGGTAGCAATCGCCGCATACCGGGTATGTGCTGATTAACTTCCCCGAAGTCGGGCAAACCGGCGGGGCCTGCGAGAGGTCTGGGACGTGGTCGGCGTGAGCGAGAGCGCAGTGCCCCTGGCGTGGACGCCCGGGTTCGCGGAGTGGAGCTTCCCCGCCGAGGCCGGTGCCGTGCGCACCGCGCGCACCCTGGTGCGCGACACCCTCGCCGAGTGGGGGCTGGAGTCGGTCGGCGATGTCACGGTCCTGCTGGTGAGCGAGCTGGTCACCAACTCCCTGCGGCACGCCAGCGGGCCCATCGGCGTCCGTATGTACTCCCGCCGCCCCCGCCCGGACGACGCCATCCTCCTCGTCGAGGTCTCCGATCCGCTGCCCGATCCGCCGCGCGAGCGCGTCGCCCGGCCGGAGGACGAGGGCGGGCGCGGACTTCAATTGGTGGCATGCGCTTCGCGTCGCTGGGGAACCCGGCGGGGGAAGACCGGGAAAACCGTGTGGTTCGAGCTGACCTTGCCTGGTTAGGAGTCCTACGGCGCGGGTTGAGATCGTGCTGTGATCGTGAAGGCCGTGTTCCGGATGGCCGCGGTGCTGGATACTCGGCCTTCTGATGCCGGTGCGAGCACGAGAGGCCGGAGGGGACGGGCACGTGAGCGAAATGCCAGCGGGATCCACGGGTACGCCGCAGGGAACAGACGCCGCGGTGTTGTGGCAGAGCAGCCTTCCGGGCTCGCTCTACGACTACATCCGGGTCGCCTCGTTCTCGCTAGGAGCGGACGGCCGGATCGAGCAGTGGAGCGAGCGGGCGGCCGAGCTGTTCGGCGTGCCGGCACGGGACGCCGTGGGCAAGGACCCGGGGGAGGTCTTCGTGCTCAGCGAGCCGCCGGACCCCTCCGGGGAGGAGGGCGCGGCGGCCCCATCCCCCCTCCCCGGCTTCCTCGGCGAGCGCGGCCTCGACGGGCACGAGCGGATCGCCCTCGTCCCCTACCGCGCCGCCGACGGGCAGACCGGCCTCGCCGAGATCTTCCTGATGCCCACCGAGAACGCGAGCGGCGAACGCGCCGCGCTCTGCGTCGTCGTCGACGTGCGGGCCCTGCGCGGCATCGAGACCGACCTCGCCGCCTCGCAGGCCGTTTTCGGACAATCTCCCCTCGGATTCGTCTTCTTCGGCACCGATCTCACCCTGGTGCGCGTCAACGAATCCTTCGCGCAGGCTTTCGGCCGCCCCGTCGAGTGGCACCGCGGCCGCACCCCGCACGACTTCCTGCCGCGCGCCGAGGCCGACCGGCTCACCGCCGCGCTGCGCCAAGTCCTCGACACCGGGAAGCCGGTGTCCGACCTCCAGCTCGTCGGCGCGGTGCCCGGCCGTACGGAGCGCCGCCGCTGGTCCGTGTCCCTGTACCGGCTGCACAGCGGCAGCGGGCGGCCGATCGGGGTGGCGGCGCTCGCCAGCGACGTGACCGGCCGCCGCCGCGCCGAGCGCGAGGCCGCGGGCGTACGGCGCAATCTCGCGCTCCTCAACGAGGCCGGCGCGCGGATAGGCAACTCACTCGACCTGGAGACCACCGCCCGCGAGCTCCTCGACGTCGCCGTGCCGCAGTTCTGCGACCTGGCCACCGTCGACCTCTATCAGGGGCTGCTCGTCGGCGACGAGGCGCCGCCGGGGCTCGCCGACGGGAGCGCCGAGCTGCGCCGCGTCGCCTTCGCCAGCGCCGTCTCCGGCGCGCCGATCGGGTCCGACGACGGGGAGACGAAGCCCATCCAGGTGGGGGAGGTGCATCGTTTCCCCTTCCACTCGCCTTGTGCGGGAGCGCTGCGCACCGCACACCCCAAGGTGGTGCCCGGCCGGGACGCCGACGACAGCCCCGAGCTGGGCGCGGTGGTCCAGTCGACGCTGATCGTGCCGATGGTGGCGCGGGACACCGTCGTCGGGCTCGCGCAGTTCGCCCGTACGAAGGGCAGCGAGCCGTTCGGCGAGCGGGACACCGCGCTCGCGGTGGAGCTCGCGGCGCGCGCCGCCGTCTGCATGGACAACGCCCGGCTCTACCGCCGCGAGCACGAGCGCGCGCTGATCCTCCAGCGCAGCCTGCTGCCGCCCGGCGACCCGGAGGCCGCCGGCATCGAGATCGCCTGCCGCTATCTGCCGGGCAACACCGCCACCGAGGTCGGCGGCGACTGGTTCGACGTCATAGAGCTGCCCGGCCACCGGACGGCCATCGTCGTCGGCGACGTCATGGGCCGCGGCCTGCGCGCCGCCGTCGCCATGGGCGAACTGCGGACGGCCGTACGGACGCTGGCGCTGCTCGACCTGGAGCCCGCCGAGGTGCTCTCCGCGCTCGACGAGGTCGCGCACGGCCTCGGCACGCCCGGCGGCAAGCAGTCCTCGTCGCGTTCGGCGCGCGGCAGCGGCAAGGACGCCGACCTCTCCGAGGTGTACCTGGCGACCTGCGTCTACGCCGTGTACGACCCGGTGACGCGGCGGGCCACGTTCGCCAACGCCGGGCACCTGCCGCCCGTGCTCGTCGAACCGGGCGAACCGGCCCTGCTGCTGGACGTACCGCCGGGCATGCCGCTCGGCGTCGGCGGCGAGCCGTTCGAGGAGACCGAGGTCGACCTGCCGGACGGCGCGCTGCTGGCGCTCTACACCGACGGCCTCGTCGAGTCCCGCGACCAGTCGCTCGACGACGGCCTGCGAGCCTTCCGGGAGGCGCTCACGGACCCCTCGCCCGCGCTGGAGGACGTCTGCGACCACGTGCTCGGCGCGCTCGACACCCACCATGGCGAGGACGACATCGCGCTGCTCATGGCGCGGGTGCAGGGGCTGCCCACCGAGTCGGTGGGGGACTGGCATCTGCCGCCGGAGCCGCGCTCGGTGGCCCGCGCCCGTGAGCTGGCGCGCGAGAAGCTGACGGCCTGGGGCCTGGAGAATCTCGTCGACACGGCGGAGCTGCTGGTCAGCGAGTTGGTGACGAACGCCCTGCGGTACGGGGAGGGCGAGATACGGCTCCGGCTGCTGCTGGACCGCACCCTGGTCTGCGAGGTCTGGGACGGCGGGCTCGTCCAGCCGCGGCGGCGCCGGGCCCGCGACACCGACGAGGGCGGCCGCGGCCTCCAGCTCGTCGGCCTGCTCAGCGCGGCCTGGGGCAGCCGCCGCACTCCGCACGGCAAGACGGTCTGGTTCGAACTCGCCCTCCCGGACGGCGACTCCGCGGGCGTGGACGCGGTGGAGGCGCTGCTCAGCCTGTACTGACGGCTGCACTGACGGGCGCGGCGGAGCACCTCACTCCGCCAGCCGGCCCCGAGTGCCCCCGCCGCCGAACGTGGCGGGCAGCAGGCCGCCGAGGATGATGCCGCCCAGCATCGCCCCGCCGATCGCCCCGGCGGGGTGCGGGGCCTGCGGCGCGTACGGACCGGCGTGCGCGCTCTGGTCCGCGTAGCTCCGCACGTCCCGCTCGGCCAGCTCGCGCGCCTGCCGGGCCAGCGCGTCCGCCAGCCGCGCCTCCGGCAGCAGCCGGGCGTCGGCCGCGTCGTCCGTGGCATCGGCGGCCTCCTCCGCCCGCATCAGATGGCGCTCGGCCTCCGCCAGGCGGGTACGGGCCCGGCTGCCGATCGCCCCCCGGTGCGTGCACACGAAGTCCCGCGCGGCAGCCACATCGC
>NZ_JBHVHQ010000782.1:0-4102 GCF_042800135.1 Streptomyces sp. NPDC057654
GCACCACCCGGACGAGTGGTGCGCGCCGCGACCTCACAACGCCGCACGCCGCATCGGTCTCAGCGGACCAGACCCCAGCGGAATCCGAGCGCCACGGCGTGCGCCCGGTCGGATGCGCCGAGCTTCTTGAACAGCCGGCGCGCGTGCGTCTTGACCGTGTCCTCGGAGAGGAAGAGCTCACGTCCGATCTCCGCGTTGGAGCGGCCGTGGCTCATACCCTCCAGCACCTGGATCTCGCGCGCGGTCAGGGTCGGCGCGGCGCCCATCTCGGCCGACCGCAGTCTGCGCGGGGCGAGCCGCCAGGTGGGGTCGGCGAGCGCCTGTGTGACGGTCGCGCGCAGCTCGGCGCGCGAGGCGTCCTTGTGCAGATAGCCGCGGGCCCCGGCGGCGACGGCCAGCGCCACCCCGTCGAGGTCCTCGGCCACCGTGAGCATGATGATGCGGGCCCCGGGGTCCGCCGAGAGCAGCCGCCGTACGGTTTCGACGCCGCCGAGGCCGGGCATCCGCACGTCCATCAGAATCAGGTCCGAGCGATCGGCGCCCCAGCGGCGGAGGACTTCCTCGCCGTTGGCCGCCGTCGTCACACGCTCGACACCGGGCACGGTCGCCACCGCACGGCGGAGCGCCTCTCGGGCAAGCGGGGAGTCGTCACAGACGAGGACGGATGTCATGGCTGTCCTCCGCGGCTCTCACAGCTGCTGCGCGTCACCTTGAGCCTCCAGGCTGGTACTGATCGTCACCTGCGCGATCGACGCGCTCGGACATCTGCCCGAGTCCTTAATCCGTCAACCGCCTCGCACTCTCAACGACGGTCACCCGAAAGAGTTACGGGCTCGGGCGACCGCCTTCAGCAGTCCACGCGAGGGGGCCGACATGGGGCACGCCACGCCCGGCCCGGCCACCTCGCCTTTACCCTATGCCCCATTTGCCCATCTTCTTGGATTTTTCTTCCATTTTGGAGGTGTCTATGGCTAGATTCGCAATGAGTCATATTTACATCTGCTTACACGGCGGATGTACGGTCATGGGCAGTGCGTCCGGATCAGAACGTTCCGAGGGGATAAGCAATGGCAGATTTCTCCCGCCTTCCCGGTCCCAACGCCGACCTGTGGGACTGGCAGCTCCTGGCCGCGTGCCGGGGGGTCGACAGCTCTCTGTTCTTCCACCCGGAGGGAGAACGCGGCGCCGCTCGCAGCGCCCGCGAGACCTCGGCGAAAGAGGTGTGCATGCGCTGCCCCGTGCGCTCGGAGTGCGCGGCGCACGCGCTCGCCGTACGGGAGCCCTACGGCGTCTGGGGCGGCCTCACCGAAGACGAGCGCGAGGAGCTCATGGGCCGCGCCCGGCACCGCGTGATCGCGGCCTCCGGCGCGACGGCCGTCTGACGACGGCACGCCCCGAGCCCCGGAAGAAACGTTCATCCGCCATCCGGTCGAACCGAATCGGCACGCGGGCCCGGCCGCACACGGAACCGGCGGTACGTGGGCCCGACAGTACGCGGAACCGGCGGTACGAGCCCCCTTCCTCAGCGGGTCCCAGCCGTGGCCAAGCGGTCCAGCATGGCCGCGACCGCGGGGACGCGGTCGAGGTCGGGGAGGGTGAGGGCGACGATCTCGCGTTCCACGGCAGGCTCCACACGGACCGTGCGGGCGCCCTTGGGACGGAGCGTCTCCAGCGCCAGCTCGGGCATCACCGCCACCCCCATACCGGCTCCGACCAGGCCGAACACCGCCGGGTAGTCATCCGTCGCGAAGTCGATCCGCGGCGTGAAACCCGCGCTCTCGCACACCCGCTCCAGATGGCTGCGGCAGCGCGGGCAGCCGGCGATCCAGGGCTCGTCGGCCAGGTCGCCGACGGCGATCCGGTCCGCGTCGGCGAGCCGGTGCCCCTCGGGTACGACGCCGACGAGCCGGTCCGTCAGCAGGTGGCGTACGACCAGGTCGTCCCACTCCGCGTCGGCTGACGGGTCCGCGCCGCGGACGTCCGGGTAGCGGAAGGCCAGCGCGATCTCGCAGTCGCCCGCGCGCAGCATCTCCACCGAGCGCGGCGGCTCGGCCTCGACCAGCGAGATGCGGGTGCCCGGGTGCGCCGCGCGCATATCGGCCAGCGCGGTCGGCACCAGCGTCGAGCTGCCGCTGGGGAAGGAGACCAGCCGCACCCGCCCGGCCCGCAGCCCGGCGATGGCCGCGACCTCCTCCTCGGCGGCCGTCAGCCCGGACAGGATGCCGGTCGCGTGCCGCACCAGCGCCGCCCCGGCCTCGGTCAGGCGCGTCTCGCGGCCCGTACGGACCAGCAGCGGCGTGCCGGCCGACTGTTCCAGGGCCTTCATCTGCTGAGAGACGGCGGGCTGGGTGCAGCCCAGTTCGCGGGCCGCGCCGGAGAGCGAGCCCGTGGCGGCGACAGCGCGCAGCACCCGGAGATGTCGAGCCTTGATCATACTGCGAGCATAAGGCCGTCTTGGGGGTGGCCGAAAATATTCGCACACCGCTTTGGGACGCTTCGTCTACGCTGCTGCCCATGCGTCTGCTCACCGTGAATTCCGGCCGACCGAGGACCGCCGACTACACCGACTGGGACGGCGGCACAGGCATCGACAAACGCCCCGTGGACGGCCCGGTGGCGGTGGCGGCGCCCGGCCCCAAGGGCACCGGGGGCAGCGGAGTCGCCGGGGACGCCGTCTGCGACCGGCGCCACCACGGCGGCGACGACCAGGCCGTATACGCCTACGCCCGCGAGGATCTCGACTTCTGGGAGCGGGAGTTGGGGCGCGAGCTGGCGCCCGGCACATTCGGCGAGAACCTCACCACCGCCGGGATCGACGTCACCGGCGCGCTCGTCGGCGAGCGCTGGCGCGTCGGCCCGGACCTGCTGCTGGAGGTGACCTCGCCGCGCATCCCCTGCCGTACGTTCGCGGGATGGCTCGAAGAGAAGGGCTGGGTACGGCGGTTCACCCTGGCCGGAGTGCCCGGCGCGTATCTGCGGGTGCTCGAACCCGGCGAGATCCGCGCCGGCGACCCCGTCGAGATCGTGCACCGGCCCGACCACGATGTGACGGTCGCCCTCCTCTTCCGCGCGGTCACCACCGAGCGCGAACTCCTGCCGCGCGTACTGGCCGCGGGCGACGCCCTGCCCCCGGACGCGCGGGAGAAGGCCGTCAACTACGTCGCCCGCGAGGCCGGGGACGACGGCGGAGCGGGGAGCGGCGAGGGCTCGCCGGGCACTAACGTTCGCGTATGACGACTGCACTGATCACGGGAGCGACGGCCGGCATCGGCGCCGCCTTCGCCCGGCGCCTGGCCTCCGACGGGCACAACGTGGTGCTGGTGGCGCGCGACCCCGAGCGCCTGCGCGACCAGGCGACCGAACTCCACGACCGGCACGGCGTGGAGGCGGAGGTGCTCCGCGCCGACCTCTCGCAGGACGAGGGGATCGCCGCGGTCGAGGAGCGCGTCACGGACCGTACGCACCCGGTGGACCTGCTGGTGAACAACGCCGGGTTCGGCAACAAGGGCAACTACCTCGACGTGCCGATGGCCGACGAGCTGACCATGCTCAAGGTGCACTGCGAGGCGGTGCTGCGGCTGACGAGCGCGGCGGCGGCCTCGATGCGCGAGCGGGGGCGCGGCGGCGTGGTGAACGTCGCGTCGGTGGCGGCGTTCGTGCCGCGCGGCACGTACGGGGCGAGCAAGGCGTGGGTCGTCCAGTTCACCCAGGGCGCCGCGCGGGACCTGGCCGGGAGCGGGGTGCGGCTGATGGCGCTCTGCCCCGGTTTCGTACGGACCGAGTTCCACCAGCGGGCGGGCATGGGCACCGACAACATCCCGGACTGGATGTGGCTGGACGCCGACAAGCTGGCCGACGCGGCGCTGCGGGACCTGGCGCGCGGCAAGTCGCTGTCCGTGCCGGACCCGCGGTACAAGGCGCTGACGAGCCTGGCGAAGCTCGCGCCGCGCGGCGCGCTCTCGCGGGTCACGTCGTCCACGGGCCGCAAGTACGGACCGCGGTAGTCCGCTCGGACGGTACGGGCATACGGACCGCGGTACTCCGCTCAGGCCGTACGGGCACACGGACCGCTGTAGTCCGCTCCCGCCGCACGTACGTACGG
>NZ_JBHVHQ010000783.1:0-4102 GCF_042800135.1 Streptomyces sp. NPDC057654
GTGCCGGGCCCGCCGCCGGGCACCGGCACCGGCGCGCCGGGCGGGAGCCGGAGGTGACCGCCCGGCTCCGTCGGGGCCTGGCGCCCCTCCCAGCCGGGCGCGGCCGGAGGCACAGGGGCCGGGGCGGCCGGGGGTATGGGCGCGGCGGGAGGCGCGGGAGGCGGTGCGGGCGCGGCCGGATGAGCCGTGGGGGCGTGGCCGGGCCCGCCCGTGCCGGTTCCCTGCCCGGGGGCCGGGGGCTGCGGAGCTCCCACTGCGTACTGCATTTTGGTGGCACTCCGTCTCGTGCGGGCGTCTGGCGCCGTGTCAAGCGGCCGCGAGGCCGGGCCGGTACCGGAGAGTACCCGCACCGGCCGTCGGAGTGTGAACGGCCCAGCGGCCCGCGGCGTGCCCGCGTACGCCGTCAGCCTGCGAGTTCGTCCGCGAGGGCGCGCAGCGCGAGGCGGTACGAGCCGATGCCGAAGCCCGCGACGGTACCGCTGGCCACGGCCGCGATGACGGAGTTGTGCCGGAACTCCTCGCGGGCGTGCGGGTTGGAGATGTGCACCTCGATCAGGGGCGCGGTGCGCTGCGCCGCCGCGTCGCGCATGCCGTACGAATAGTGGGTGAACGCGCCGGGGTTGATGACCACCGGAAGGCGGCCGTCCGCGGCCTCGTGCAGCCAGCGGATCAGCTCCCCCTCGTCGTTGGTCTCGCGGACGTCGACCTCGAAGCCGAGCTCCGCGCCCAGCGCGGTGCACGTCTCGACGAGCCCGGCGTAGGACGTCGCGCCGTAGACGTCGGGCTCGCGGGAGCCGAGGCGGCCGAGGTTGGGCCCGTTGAGGACGAGGACGCGCCGCGACACGCCCGTACGGTCCGTATCGCTCACCCCGCTCACCCCGCTCACACTGCTCACGCCGCTCACGCCGCGATCTCCGCGTGGGCGGCCAGCAGCATCGCCGGATCGGGGCCTTCCAGAACGGTCGGCTTGGCCAGCCCGTCGAGGACGATGAAGCGCAGCAGGTCGCCGCGCGACTTCTTGTCGACCTTCATGGTGTCCAGCAGCTTGGGCCACTGGTCGCCGCGGTAGGTGACCGGCAGCCCGACCGACTCCAGGATCGCGCGGTGCCGGTCGGCGGTGGCGTCGTCCAGCCGCCCGGCGATCCGGCCGAGTTCGGCGGCGAAGACCATGCCGACGGAGACGGCCGCGCCGTGACGCCAGTTGTAGCGCTCGTTCTTCTCGATCGCATGGGCGAGGGTGTGCCCGTAGTTGAGGATCTCGCGCAGCCCGGACTCCTTGAGGTCCGAGGAGACCACCTCGGCCTTGACGCGGATGGAGCGCTCGACGAGCTCGGCGGTGTGCGGGCCGCCGGGGGTGCGGGCGCCCTCCGGGTCGGCCTCGATCAGGTCGAGGATGGCCGGGTCGGCGATGAAGCCCGCCTTGATGATCTCGGCGAGGCCGCTGACGTAGTCGTGCACGGGCAGCGAGTCCAGCGCGGCCAGGTCGCAGAGCACGCCGGCCGGCGGATGGAAGGCGCCGACGAGGTTCTTGCCCTCGGCGGTGTTGATGCCGGTCTTGCCGCCGACCGCCGCGTCGACCATGCCGAGCACGGTGGTGGGCACCGCGATCCAGCGCACCCCGCGCAGCCAGGTCGCCGCGACGAAGCCCGCGACGTCGGTGGTGGCGCCGCCGCCGACGCCGACGATGGCGTCGGTGCGGGTGAAGTTGGTCTGGCCGAGCGCCTTCCAGCAGTACGCCGCGACCTCGACGGTCTTGGCCTCCTCGGCGTTCGGCAGCTGGACGGCGATGGCCTCGTACCCCTGGGCGGCCAGGTCCTCGCGGAGCACCGCGCCGGTCTCGGCGAGCGCCTCGGGGTGCAGGATCGCGACGCGCTTGGCCGCGGGGCCGATCAGCGTGGGCAGTTCGCCCAGCAGCTGCCGGCCGACCAGGACCTCGTACGGGGCGCTGCCCGCGCTGCCGGCGACCTGGATACGGGTGGGTGCCTCGGTCATACGTTCCTCACTGCGTGCTGCCTCGTGCCCGCGGCCGTGTGCGGTCGCGGGTCAGTCCTTGGGAGCAATTCGGAGCTCCAGGGCGTCGAGGACCGCCTCGGCGACGTCCTCGGGGGTGCGGCCGTCGGTGGTGACGACCGCGCGGGCGACCTCGGTGTAGAGCGGGCGGCGCGCCTCCATCAGCTCGCGCCAGCGCTGCCGCGGGTTGACGGCGAGCAGCGGGCGCGGGGCGTCGAGCCCCACCCGGCGCACGGCGTCGGCGAGGGAGACGTCGAGGAAGACGACCGGCAGCCCGGTGAGCAGGGCGCGGGTGCCCGCGTCCATGACCGCGCCGCCGCCGAGGGAGAGCACCCCGGCGTGGCCGGCGACGGCGTCCCGTACGGCCTGCCGCTCCAGCTCGCGGAAGTGCGGCTCGCCCTCGTCGATGAAGATCTCGGAGATCGGCTTGCCGGCGGTCCGCTCGATGTCGGCGTCGGTGTCGCGGTACGCGGTGCCGAGCCGCTCGGCGAGCAGCGCCCCGGCGGTGGACTTGCCCGCTCCGGGCGGGCCCACGATGACGACGGCGGGCGGCGTCACCTGATGGCCAGCCCGTCGAGGAAGCCGCGGACGTTGCGCCGGGTCTCCGGCACGCTGTCGCCGCCGAACTTCTCCGTCACCGCGTCCGCCAGCACCAGCGCGACCATCGCCTCGGCGACGATCCCCGCGGCCGGCACCGCGCACACGTCCGAGCGCTGGTGGTGCGCCTGGGTGGCCTCGCCGGTGACGACGTCCACGGTGGCCAGGGCGCGCGGCACGGTCGCGATGGGCTTCATGGCTGCCCGTACGCGCAGCAGTTCGCCGGTGCTCAGGCCGCCCTCGGTGCCGCCGGAGCGGCCGGTGGTGCGGCGCAGGCCCTCGTCGGTGGAGACGATCTCGTCGTGCGCCTGCGAGCCGGGCACCCGCGCCAGGTCGAAGCCGTCGCCGAGCTCGACGCCCTTGATCGCCTGAATGCCCATCAGGGCGCCGGCGAGGCGCGAGTCGAGGCGGCGGTCCCAGTGGACGTGGCTGCCGAGGCCGACGGGTACGCCGTAGGCGAGCACCTCGACGACGCCGCCGAGCGTGTCGCCGTCCTTGTGGGCCTGGTCGATCTCGGCGACCATCGCCTCGCTCGCGGCCTCGTCCAGGCAGCGCACGGGGTCGGCGTCGAGCCGCTCGACGTCGGAGGGCTGGGGCAGGACGCCGTACGGGGCCTTGGCCGCGGCCAGCTCCACGACGTGCGAGACGATCTCGATGCCGGCCGTCTCCTTGAGGAAGGAGCGGGCCACCGCGCCGAGCGCGACGCGGGCCGCGGTCTCGCGGGCGGAGGCGCGCTCCAGGACCGGGCGGGCCTCGTCGAAGCCGTACTTCTGCATGCCGGCGAGGTCGGCGTGGCCGGGGCGGGGCCGGGTCAGCGGCGCGTTGCGGGCCAGCGCGGCGAGCTCGTCGGGGTCCACCGGGTCGGCCGCCATGACCTGTTCCCACTTGGGCCACTCGGTGTTGCCGACCATGACCGCGACGGGCGAGCCGAGGGTCAGGCCGTGCCGGACGCCGCCGAGGAAGGTCACCTCGTCGCGCTCGAACTTCATGCGCGCGCCGCGGCCGTAGCCCAGCCGCCGCCGCGCCAGGGCGTCCGCCACCATGTCCGTGGTGATCGGCACGCCGGCCGGAAGGCCCTCCAGCGTCGCCACCAGTGCGGGGCCGTGCGACTCCCCCGCCGTCAGCCAGCGCAACCTGCTCAACGGTGCTCCTCTTGCTCGCGCCTTGGACTGGAGTCGGCGCGGCCCGGTGCGCGGCCCTGACCCGCCGCCCCCGATCCTCCCATGGTTCGCGGGGCGGTCTGGACGCCGGTCCGGGACGTGGACCGGCGGCGGGCGCCGGGGCCGCTCAGGCGGTACGGGCCGTACGGGCCGCCAGCGCCGACTCGCCCGCGGCGCGCATCGCGGCCAGCGGGCCCGGCGAGCGGCCGGTCATCTGCTCGACCTGGAGGACGGCCTGGTGGATGAGGAGGTCCAGGCCGCCGACCACGGCGCCGCCGCGGTCCGCCCAGGCGGCGGCGAGCGGCGTCGGCCACGGCTCGTACAGCACGTCGAAG
>NZ_JBHVHQ010000784.1:0-4102 GCF_042800135.1 Streptomyces sp. NPDC057654
CTCAACAGAGAGACCACGGTAGGCCCCTCAGCCCATGAGCCGCTCCCGCTCCCCCGCGTCCGAGGCGACCGCCGCCGCCGTCAGCGCCATCGCCGTGGCTCCGTCGAGGACGGCGCGGTCGGCCTCGCCGCCGACGCAGTGCGCGGCGAACTCCTTCTGGTGGTTGACGGCGGGCAGCGAACCGATGCCGAGATAGGGGTGGATGGCGGGCAGGACTCGGGACACGTTGCCCATGTCGGTCGAGGCGCGGTTCATCCGGGCCGCGGGGGTGCCCGGATCGAAGCGGCGGCCCAGTTCCTCGGCCGTGCGCCGGTAGACGGCGAGCAGTCCCGCGTCGTTGCGGAATTCCGAGTACGGCGGGCTCTCCGGTTCGATCTCCAGCTCGCACCCCGTCGCCAGCGCGCCCGCCTCGAAGCAGCGCTCGACGCGCGGGCGCAGTGCGTCGAGGTGCTCCAGGGTGTCCGCGCGGACGTACCAGCGGCCCTCCGTCAGCTCCGGGATGGCGTTGGGCGCCTCGCCGCCGCGCGTCGTCATGCCGTGCACCCGTGTGCCGCCCGGCAGTTGCTGGCGCAGCAGGCCGATCGCGACCTGGGCGAGGGTGAAGGCGTCGGCCGCGTTGCGGCCCTGCTCCGGGTAGGCGGCGGCGTGCGCGGCCTTGCCGTGGTAGCGGACCTTGAGGTGGGCGACGGCGAACGGGTCCGCCTCCGCCACGTCGACGGGCCCGGGGTGGACCATCATCGCCGCGTGCACCCCGTCGAAGGCGCCGCGCTCCAGCATGAGGATCTTCCCGCCGCCGCCCTCCTCCGCCGGGGTGCCGAAGACGGTGACCGTCAGGCCGAGTTCGTCGGCGACCGCGGCCAGTCCCGCGGCCGCGCCGACCGCGGCGGAGGCGATGATGTTGTGGCCGCAGGCGTGGCCGAGGCCGGGCAGCGCGTCGTACTCGGCGCAGATCCCGATGTGCAGCGGCCCCGTTCCGGTGGTCGCGGTGAAGGCGGTGGGCAGTCCGGCGGTCCCGGTGCGGACGGTGTAGCCGAGGGCGTCCAGCGCCCCGGCCGTCCAGCGGGCCGCCTTCTCCTCCTCCCAGGCCACCTCGGGGTGGGCGTGGATGCGGTGGCTGAGGGCCAGCAGGTCGTCGGCCGCCGCCGCGACGGCCCGCCGGATGCCGCTCGTACGCGCCTCCGTACGCGCCTGAGTGCTCGCCGCCATCACGCGTCCCCCGGCACACCGAACGACGGCGCCTCGCCGGGGGCGAGCGCGCGCTGGACGTACGGCTGTTCCTGCGGCTCCCAGAGCTTCCACAGCGCGGCGAGTTCGGCGATCGGGTCGCCGTCGGTCCAGTCGACGCGCAGGTCCGTGACCGGCCACGGCACTTCTGCGGCGACGAGCAGCCCGGCCGAGCGCACCGGGCCCTCCTCGCCGCCCGCCGCCGCGCCCGCGCCGAGCGCGTCGAGGAGGCGCCGGGCGAGCGGGGCGGCCGGGTCGGCGGCGAAGGCGTCGAGGATCGCCCGCGGTACGCCGGGGTCGGCGAGGAGGTTTCCGGCGGCGACCGCGTCGGGGCCGACGGCCTCCGCGTGCTTGCCGAGGGTGTGCGCCCCGGAGTACGCGGCGCCCGGCCCGACGACGCCGACGGCGGTCAGCTGCCGGTAGGGGATGTGCGGGAGGTGCGCCTCGGCGTGCGCGGTCCCGTGGATCGCGGAGGCGGCGGACGCGCCGCCCGCCAACTGGTCGAGCAGGTGGGCGCCGAGCCGCGGGTCGGTGATGTTCTGTGAGCAGGCCGCGCCGACGCCCGCCCGTACGTACGCGCAGCGGGCGGCGACGGCGGGGGACGACGAGGTGACGGCGACCCCGAACTGTCCGGTGCGCGCGCAGCGCGCGGCGATCGAGAAGGTCATGCCGCCTCCCCGTCCCGTACGGCCGCTCGGACGTCTGCGGCACGGGCGGCGGCAGCTTCGGCGCGGCGCTCCGCCGGAATCACGGCGGTGGCGTCGATCTCCACGAGCCATTCGGGCCGGGCGAGCGCGGAGACGACGAGGCCGGTGGAGACGTAGTGGACGCCCTTGAGCCAACGGCCCATGACGCGGTAGACGGGCTCGCGGAAGCGGATGTCCGTCAGATAGACGGTGATCTTCACGATCTCGTCGAGGCGGCTGCCGCACTCCGCCAGCAGCATCGCGATGTTGGCCATCGCCCGCTCGGCCTGGGCCGCGACGTCGCCGACGCCGACGTTCTCGCGGGTGTCGAGATCCTGGCCGATCTGGCCGCGCAGATAGACGGTGCCCTCGGCGACGACGGCCTGCGCGAGGTCGTTGGAGAGGTCCTGTTCGGGGTAGGTGGCGGCGGTGTTGAAGGGGCGGACGCGGTCGTGGACGGTCACTTGGCGGCCTTCCGGTTCAGGGAGCCGAGCACGTTGTCGGAGAGTCCGGCCGCGTCCTTGACCAGGTCGAGCGGGCCGTCCCAGCCGAAGTTGCGGTAGACGGCGCCGAGGTGGGCGAACGGCGGTGACTGCGCGAAGAGCTGGAAGGTCAGCCGGTGGCCCGCGTAGTCGGAGTTCAGCAGGTCACGGGCGTACGCGAGGAGCTTGCGGCGGTCCTCGGCGACCCAGTGCTCGTTGACCGAGTAGAACTTCTCCAGCCACGGCCCGGTCTCGGGGTCCTCGAAGGACGCCTTGTCCGGGGTGATGCAGATCTGGCCGCCGCACAGTTCGCGGGCGATGTGCATCATCTCGTGGAGCTGCGAGCAGGCCAGCACCCGGCCGGTGTAGAGGAGCGACTGATTGGGCATCAGCAGCCCGCCGGGACTGGGCTCCGCCATGGCGACGGCGGCGGTGAGGTGCGCGTTGATGCCCTCGCGGTAGCAGGCGAGGGTGGCCAGCTTCTCCTGTACGGCCTGCTGCTTCTCCAGCCCCGTCTGCTTCACGTTCCACAGCGCGGCGCCGATCATCAGGTCCGCGAGGCGCAGGTTGCGCTGGGTGAAGGCGTAGGCGCTGTAGCGGTGCAGGGTGGCGCGGATGAAGGTGGCGGCCTTGGTGTCGCGGTAGAAGAGGATGTTCTCCCAGGGGATTTCGACGTCGTCGAAGACGACGAGGGTGTCGACCTCGTCGAAGCGGTTGGAGACGGGATAGTCCTCGACGGGCTTGGCGCCGCCCGCGAAGCCGGTGCGGCAGATGTACTTGAGGCCGGGGGCGCCCATGTCGAGCATGAACCCGAGGGCGTAGTCGGAGAGTTCGGAGTCGCCCCAGTTGGCGATGGTCGGCTTGGCGAACGCCTGGTTGGAGTAGGCGGCGGCCGTCTCGTACTTGGCGCCCCGCACGACGATGCCGCGGTCCGTCTCGCGGACGGCGTGCAGCAGCATGTCGGGGTCCTGGTCCTGCGGGCGCTTGGAGCGGTCGCCCTTGGGGTCCGTGTTGGCTGAGACGTGGAAGGGGTCGCCGAAGCAGGCCAGGTCGATGTGGCGCTTGACGTTCTCGGCGTAGGCCGGGTTGATCTGGTTGAGGACGTCCTGGCCGTCGATGAGGGACCACACCTCGCCGATGGTCTCGTCGCCGACGCGGGTGACGACGCCGCCGGCGTCGGTGAGCACCGCGTCGGTGGCGGCCCGCTTGTCCTCCCAGTCCTGGCGGGTACGGGGCGGCTTCTGCTGGACGGCGTTGAGTTCGCCGCTCTCCTCGTCCTTGTACGTCATGACGCCGCTGGTCGCCGGGTCGTGCGCCATGTCGTAGATCCGGGCCCGGATGTCGACGAGCGGCTTGAAGGCGGGGTGCGTGGGCACGTCCTCGATCTTCTCGCCGTTCATCCAGACCTCGCGGCCGTCGCGGATCGACTCCCGGTACTGCTCTCCGGTGCGGATCATGTCCGTACTCCTTGTCCTGGGCTCTCAGAGGGGGCGGCGGCTGCCGTGCAGGGGTGGGGCGGGCGCCCGTCAGAAGGGGCGGTGGGTGCCGTACGTACGGGCGTGGTGCACCAGGGGGTGGGCGCCCGGGGAGACGGCGGCGGCGGTGACGGCGCCGAAGAGGACGCGGTGCGTGCCGGAGACGACCGCGTCGCCGAGCCGGCAGTCGAAGACGGCGGCGGCGCCGCGCAGCAGCGGCGAGCCGGTTTCGAAG
>NZ_JBHVHQ010000785.1:0-4100 GCF_042800135.1 Streptomyces sp. NPDC057654
CTGGAAGCGCTGCGCCGCCAACTCCTCGGCGAGCGCACCGAATTCACGAGAACGAAGCCCGTACGCGGCGGACTGCGGGTGACCGCCCTGTGCTGCGCGGCCCTCATCACCGCCTGGGCCGTGGCGCTGCCCGTGCTCAACCGCGCCGACGGCCGCGCGGCCGTGCCCGAACAGACCGCCCAGGACCAGCGATACCGCACCGAGGCGGCCTCCGAGCGGGTCCGGCGCACCCTCGGCGAAGGCATCGCCGACCTGACCTCGGTCGCCCGGCTCGGCGCCGCGGGCGGCATCCGCACCGGCAACGTCATGGACACCCTGCTGCCCAAGCACCCCGAGTGGAGCGCCCTGTACCTGATGGACGGCGACGGGGAGGTCCTGCTGCGGTCCGGCGCCGGGAAGAGCGGCGTCGACCGCAAGGCGGCCCTCGGCGGCGCGAAGAGCGCGAAGCCGACGGTTCTCCAGCTCAACCACGGCGGCAAGGTGCCGGTCTCCGCCGCCGTCGTCCCCTTCGGAACGGGCGGTCGCCGGCTCGTCGGCGAGTTCGAACCCGCGGCCTTCAACGGACTGCTCACCCGCCCCGGACTCGGCAAATCCTGGCTCGTCGACGCCCACAACCGGGTGATCGGCTCCAACCAGGGCTTCATCGCCTTCAGCGCGCAGCCCGGCCACCAGGCCCGTACGCTCACCGCCGCCGCCCCCGTCAAGGGCGCCGCGCCGGTGGACGGCCTCCGCTGGCGCGTCGTCACCCAGAAGCCGCTGTCCTGGCTGCCGTTGGCCTCGTACGAGACCCAGCGGCGCGCGATCCTCGTCGGGCTGCTCGCCTTCACCGCCGCCCTGCTCTGCCTCGGCTGGCTCCAGCTGACCGTCATCCGGCCGCTGCGCGCCGTCGACCGGTCGGCCGCGGCGCTCGCGGCGGGCGACCGTACGAGCGTGATCTACCCGCGCCAGCACGACGAGGTCGGATCGCTCGCCCGCTCCCTCGAACTCATCAGACAGCGGCTCGCGGACGCCGACCGCCACGGCGCGGCCGCCGAACGCCCCCTTTCCACCGTCCTCCAGGGCAACTGACAAGCAGGGACATGCTTTTCCTCTACAGCGTCTTCCTCATCTCCTCCCTCACCCTCCTCGTCGCGGGCATCGTCGAACAGCGCCGGCACTACGCCGCGCTCGAAGCGATCCCCCAGCGGGTGCTCGTCAACGGCATCCGCGGCAAGAGCTCCATCACCCGGCTGTGCGCGGGCGCACTGCGCGGCGGCGACCTCACCACCGTCGCCAAGACCACGGGCACCGCGGCCCGCTTCATCCACCCGGACGCCACGGAGGAGCCGGTCTACCGCAAGTTCGGCATCGCCAACGTCGTCGAGCAGATCGGCATCGTCCGGCGCGCCGCCTCCTACCGGCCCGACGCGCTGGTCATCGAGTGCATGGCGGTCATGCCGGCGCTCCAGGAGGTCAACCAGACCAAGCTGATCCGCTCCACCATCGGGGTGCTCTGCAACGTCCGAGAGGACCATCTCGCCGAGATGGGCCCCACCCTCGACGACGTGGCCCGCTCGCTGTGCCGCTCGATGCCCGTCGGCGGCGTCTGCGTCACCGCCGAGCGGGACCGGCTGCACATCCTCCGCGAGGAGGCCGCCGCCCGGAACTGCGAGCTGATCGTCGCCGACCCGGAGACCGTCTCCGACGACGAGCTGCGCGGCTTCAGCTGGTTCACCTTCAAGGAGAACGTCGCCATCGCGATCGCCGTCGCCGAACTCCTCGGCGTGGACCGCGACACGGCCCTGAAGGGCATGTACGACGCGCCGCCGGACCCTGGCGTCCTCTCCGTCGAGAAGTACCGCACGCCCAGCGGCCACCGGCTGTCCTTCGCCAACGTCTTCGCGGCCAACGACCCCGAGTCGACGCTGATGAACGTGCGCCAGCTGCTCGGCCTCGGCGCGATCGACCGGCCCCTGCACGTCGTCATCAACTGCCGCCCCGACCGCGTCGAACGCAACGGCCAGATGGGCGCGATCATCCCCGACCTCGACCCCGACACCGTCTTCCTGATCGGCCACCCCACCAGGAGCGCCCGCGACGGCATCCCGGCCGACTGGAACGGCCGGATCGTCGACCTCGGCGGCGACAGCCGCGACCCGGGCGAACTGCTCGCGCAGATCCTCGACGGCATGCCCGGCGACGCCTCCCTGGTGGCCGTCGGCAACATCCACGGCCAGGGCGAACACCTCCTGGAGCGGCTCGCCCTGCTGCCCGACGCCGACTCCGCCGAGGCCCTTACGGGCGCCTCCTCCCACATCCCCGTCCAGCGCACCCCCCACAGCTCCCGCACTGGAGACACCACCCCGTGACCCCCGTCGAACTCACCCCCGACATGGCCGCCATCGGCATCGCCCTGGGGCTGCTCTTCTCGCTCATCTGCTACCTGACGACCAACCTCTCGCCCGGCGGCATGATCACCCCCGGCTGGCTCGCGCTGACCCTCGTCGGCGACGTCCGGCTCTTCGCGATGGTCCTCGGCGTGACCGTACTGACCTACATCTCCACCCGCGTGCTGCAAGGCGTCGTGATCCTCTACGGGAAGCGGCTGTTCGCGGCGGTCGTGCTGTGCGGCGTCCTGCTCCAGGCCACGCTGTACCTGATCCTCCAGCAGCAGTTCCCGATGCTGTTCGCGCACCAGACGCTCGGCTACATCGTCCCCGGCCTCATCGCCTACCAGCTGGTCCGCCAGCCGCCCCGCGCCACGATGCTGTCCACCGCCACGGTCACGCTGAGCGCGTACGTGGTGCTGACCGCCGGCGTACTGCTCGGCGCGCTCCCCAGCGTCTGAGGCCGGGTCCGAGACCCGCGACCGGGCCGCGGTCCGAAACCCGCGCCCGGATCAGGTTTGAACTTTCCGCGCCGCATAAGCCGCATAAGCCGAACGCGCCGAAGAAAGGCCCCCCACACCCATGGCAGCACGACTCAAGAGCCGGCTACCGATCGCCGTCCTGTGCGCCCTCGCCGTCACGGCCGGCGCCCTGACCTACGAACTCCACGCCGACCCCACGGCGGCGGCCAAGTCCCCGGACCCCACGGCCCGCCGCACCCGCCTCCCGTCCGCCCTCGTCGACGGCTCCGGCGGCTCGGCCGGCTACCGCTACGACCGGCTCACCGGCCCCGGCCGCACCGTCGTACGCGACAACAAGGGCGCCGTCCTGGCCACCCTCACCGACGGGGCCCGCACCGCCGTGCTCACCGGCCCCGGCCGTACGTTCTCCGAGCCGCGCACCACCAAGTCCACCGTGGTCACCGACAACTGGGTGCGGCTGCTGCCGCGGGCCTGGAAGTCCGGCCAGGAGCGCGCCAAATGGTTCGCCGACTGGCTGCGCACCTACCGCGGCAGCCGCGCGCCGGACGTCTTCGACATCTCCCTCCAGTACGTGCACGGCGCGAAGCCCAGGAAGGACGCCAAGGGGGTCCGCTACGCGGGCGCCGCGGCCTTCGGCCCGCCCAAGCCCGACGGCGCGCCCAGCAGGGGCCTGCGCCGGGAGAAGTCCGACTTCTACCAGTACCTGAGCACACCCTGGACCTTCCCCGACTCCGGAACAGCCGCCCCGCAGCGCGGCCGGTACGGCACCGTCGACTCCGCCGGCTACGTGCGGCTCGTCTACGGCTACCGCTCCGGATACCCGCTGTTCGGCTCCGACCACAAGGGCGCCGGACTGCCCCGTACGGCCAACGGCATGGCCACCGTCGGCCCCGGCGTGCCCGTCATCGCGGACCGTCGCACCCGCCCCGCCGAACTGGACGCGCTGCAACCGGGCGACCTGGTCTTCTTCAACACCGCCCGGCATACGGGCCGGCGGCTCGACCACGCGGGCGTCTACCTCGGCCTCGACACCGAGGGGCATCCGCGGTTCATCTCCAGCCGGGAGGAGAGCAACGGGCCCACCCTCGGCGACACGGGCGGCGACTCGCGCCTCGACGGGCCGGGTTATTACGGGAAGGGGCTGCGGAGCGCGAAGCGGCTCTGACGCTCGTCGCCGACAGACGCCGATCGCCGTTATCGGCCGCCATTAACTGGCAGACAGTGTTCAAACCCCGTGTGGCGGGGCCCTTTC
>NZ_JBHVHQ010000786.1:0-4080 GCF_042800135.1 Streptomyces sp. NPDC057654
CCGCGGGGCGGCGCCGGGGGGGCCGGGCGGGGGGGGGGGCCGCCCCGGTGGGGGGGGCGCCCCCCCGCGGGGGGGTGGCCCCCCCCAACCGCGACAGAGTCCTGGGCATCGCAGGCCGCGGCCACGCCTGATGAGGTGGCCACCCAGACGCTGCCGCGCGAGTTGCCCGGCCTCGGGCCGCGCACGCTCGCGCGGATACCGGCCGGCGCCCGGCAGGCCGTGGTCGTGACCGGCGAGGGGAAGAACTCGCCGAAGTCGACCGTGGTGGTGTACGAGCGGACGTCCGAGGGCTGGCGGGCGGGCGCGTCCTGGCCCGCGCACAACGCGCTGCGCGGCTGGTCGGAGAAGCACCGGATGGGCGATCTGCGCTCGCCGATCGGGGTGTTCACGCTCACCGACGCGGGCGGCAGGCTCGCCGATCCCGGTGCGAAGCTGCCGTACACCCGCTCGCGCGGCTTCACCGTCGGCGGCACCGGGTTCGCTGACGAGCCTCTGGCGGGCTCCTTCGACTACGTCGTGGCCATCAACTACAACCGGAAGCCCGGCACTTCGCCGATGGACTGGACGCGCCCGATGGGCGAGGACCGGGGCGGCGGCATCTGGCTCCACGTCGACCACGGCGGCCCCACGCACGGCTGTGTGAGCGTCGGCCAGGACCGGATGGCCGAGTTGCTGCGGACGCTGGACCCGGCCCGTAAGCCGATCGTCGTCATGGGCGACGCCGCGTCCCTCAGGCGCTGAATCCGCCGAGCCCGCCGCCCGCCGCACCGCAGCCCGGCCGCCGGTCCCGGTCCATCCGACCGGGATCGCCCATCCCGTCGCCGTAATATCCCAATACCCCTCGCGCACCGCACTATTCGGCCCGCAGTTGCCCGCCGAATGCCATTGTCAAGCACGCACGCACCTCAATCTGCAAAACCTTCGCTCAAGATACGAAGGAACTGCACATCCGCCGCCGACGCCCTCTTGACCGGCCTATGACTTCATTGCAAAAGTCCGCTCAACTCGCGGCGCACACGGCGCCCGCGACGGCTCCACGAGTTGACAGTGCGGACGACAGTGCGGACGACCAGTGCGGGGGCTTCACGCGATGACGAGTCCTTCCCAGGCCGCGGCGGCGGGCGCCGGCGGCTCCTCCCCTCTCGACCCGCTGAACGTCACCCCGGACGGCGGCGGGGATTTGGGAAAACTGGTCGGGCGGTCGCCGGGCCAGCTGATGTGGCGGCGTTTCAAGCGCGACCGCACGGGCGTGATCTCGGCGTTCATCGTGCTCTTCTTCCTGCTCGTCGCCATCACCGCGCCGCTGATCTCCAAGCTGTACGGGAAGAATCCGACGACCACGTACGGGCTCGACGAACCGGGCCTGCTGAATGAGTTCGGATATCCGGTCAAAGCGAACGGCGGTATATCCGTCGACTTCTGGTTCGGAATCGAGCCGACGCTCGGCCGGGACGTTTTCACGCAGCTCGTCTACGGAATCCGCACCTCGCTCCTGATCGCCACGATCGCCACCCTGCTCTGCGTGGCCACGGGCGTGCTGATCGGCGTCACCGCCGGCTATATCGGCGGCCGGACCGATTACTTCCTGGGCCGCTTCATCGATCTGCTGCTGGCGTTCCCCAGCCAATTGTCCTTCGTCGCCTTCACCCCCGTCGTGTACTCGTTGTTCGTCTCCCCGGAGAAGGAGACGCCCACCTATCTGCGGGTGGTGACGCTGATCCTGGTGCTGTGGCTGCTGGGCTGGATGGGAATGGCCCGCCTCCTCCGCGGCCAGGTGCTCAGCCTGCGTGAACGGGAGTTCGTGGAGGCCGCGAAGGTCACCGGCGCCGCTCCCTGGCGCATCATCACCAAGGAACTGCTGCCCAATCTGTGGACGCCGATCCTGGTGCAGACGACGCTGATGCTGCCGACGCTGGTCACCGTGGAAGCCGGTCTCTCCTTCCTGGGCGTCGGAATCGTCGAGCCGACCCCCGACTGGGGCCGCATGTTCAAGGCCGGTGCCGACTATTACGAGAGCGACCTCACCTACATCTTCTTCCCGGGCATCGCCATGATTGTCTTCGTGGTCGCCTTCAACCTGCTCGGGGATTCGGTCCGGGACGCATTCGACCCGAAGACGAACCGTTAGGCGAAGCCACGGATATCCACGTCGCGCGCATCACGGATGTGCGGGCCGCGGATATCCATCCGACACCCGAGGCAGGAGCAACGACTGATGACTTCGTCTCCCCGGCGCAGAGCCCGGCTCGCCGCCGCAGCCCTGGCCACCGGAGCCCTTGTGCTCACCGCCTGTAGCAGCGGCGGCGGGGGCGGTGGAGGAGAAAAGGAACAGGGCCCGTCCGCGGACAAGAACAAGTCCTCCAATTTCACGATCGGCACCGAGGCGGATTCGAAGGGGCCCGCCCCCGAGGTGCCCGGCGCCAAAAAGGGCGGCGCCGTCACCGTTCTCCAGCGCGACGCCTTCAACCATCTCGACCCCGGTCAGATCTACTACTCCGACATGCTGACCGCCCAGATGCTCTACAACCGCTCGCTCACCTCCTACAAGGTGGACGCCTCCGGCAAGGCCAAGGTCGTCGGCGACCTCGCCACGGGCCCCGGCACCGCCTCCGACGGCGGCAAGACCTGGACGTTCAAGCTCAAGGACGGGCTGAAGTTCCAGGACGGCTCGCCGATCACGTCCAAGGACGTGCGGTGGGGCATCGAGCGGCTCTACGCCGATTTCGAGACCGACGGCCCGATGTACATTCCGCAGTGGCTCTCGGGCGACGGGACCGCGTTCCGCAAGGCGCTGCCGGACGGCCCGTACAAGGGCAAGCACCTGCCCGCGTCGGTGCTGGACACCCCCGACGACAAGACCGTCGTCCTGCACTTCCGCAAACCGCACGCGGACACCCCGTTCGCGACCGCGATGCCCAACATCGGGGCGGTGAAGGCGGCCAAGGACACCCAGCGCAAGTACGACAACGCGCCCTTCTCCTCCGGCCCGTACCAGGTCCAGGACTTCAAGGTCGGCAAGTCGCTGACACTGGTGAAGAACCCCAACTGGGACCCGGCGACGGACCCGATCCGGCACCAGTACGTCGACCGGTTCGACATCAGCTTCGGCCACCAGCCCCAGGACCAGACGCGGCGCATCCTGGCGCAGCAGGGCACCGACAAGAACGCGATGTCGTTCACCAACGCCGTCGATCCGGGCATGACGAAGAACGTCCTGGACGACGCCGCCACCAAGGCCCGGCGCTTCGTGGAGATCCAGCCGTACGTCGACTACATCAGCTTCAACATGACCCGCCTCAAGGACGTCAAGGTCCGCAAGGCGCTGGCCTACGCGATGCCCAACGGGCAGATCCTCCAGCAGAACGGCGGCACGACCGCCGGCACCATCGCCACCAACTACCTGTCCCCGGCGATGGACGGCTACCAGGCCACCGACCCGTACGGGAAGAAGACGCACCCGGCGGGCGACACGGAGAAGGCCAAGGCGCTGCTGAAGGAGGCCGGGAAGGTCGGCCAGGAGATCGTCTACGCCTACCGCAACACCGACGTGGAGCAGAAGGTCGCGGTCGTGGTGACCCAGGCGCTCCAGAAGGCCGGCTTCAAGGTCGAGAAGAAGGAGGTGGACGCCAACACCTGGCGGACGGCGACCTCGCAGGTGGACAACAAGTTCGACATCTACCGCTCCTCGTGGGGCGCGGACTGGCCGGTCTCCTCGACGGTCGTGCCGCCCCTCTTCGACGGCCGGCAGATCGCGGACGGCGGCCAGAACTACGGGCATCTGGACAACCCGAAGGTCAACTCCGAGATCGACCGCATCAACGCGATCACGGACATCAAGAAGGCCGCGCCGCAGTGGATGAAGCTCGCCGACAAGATCTTCACGGAGGACGTGCCGGGCGTCCCGACGTTCTACAACCGGCAGTTCTCGCTCTGGGGTTCGGGACTCGGCGGCGTCAAGTACCAGCCGGTGTACGGCTCGGTCGACCCGACCGGCGTCTTCGTGAAGTAGCGGAACCAGCAGAGACAACAGAACCAGCAGAACCAGTACCGGTCGTCGTACGCACGGCCGTGCCCGCCAGC
>NZ_JBHVHQ010000787.1:0-4076 GCF_042800135.1 Streptomyces sp. NPDC057654
GCGTTCGCGGTCGGTGTCTGAGGGCTCGGTGAGCCAGCAGACCGGTGCGCCCGAGGCGTCAGCAGGTCCGGCCGACTCGCGGTCCGCGTCGGACGGCTCGGCGAGCCGGCAGGCAGAGACGCCCGAGGCGTCAGCGAGCTCGGCCGCCGCGCGGCCGGCGTCCGGCAGCTCGGGCGGCCGGCAGGCCGCATCGGCGGAAGGTTCCTCCGGAAGCGTCTCCGACGCGCCCTGGCACAACGCTCGCCCGGCCTTCGAGGAGAAACGCGACGAGCCGAAGGAGCCGAAGGAACCGGATGACGCAGGAGGTGAGGAACGGTGAGCGGCACCCTCGACGTGGTCGTGCGGCTGGTCGCCGTCTTCGTCGCCTTCCTCGTGCTTCCGCTCGTCGTCGGCCAGACCGAGCACAAGGTGATGGCGCACATGCAGGGCCGCCTCGGCCCGATGTACGCCGGCGGGTTCCACGGCTGGGCCCAGCTCGTCGCGGACGGTGTGAAGTTCGCGCAGAAGGAGGACGTCGTCCCCGCGGGCGCGGACCGGCGGATCTTCCAGCTCGCCCCGGCCGTGGCCCTGCTCCCGTATCTGCTGGTGCTGGTCGCGATCCCGATCGGGCCGGGCAACCAGGTGGGCCAGTCCATCGACGCGGGCATCTTCTTCGTGCTCGCGGTGATGGGCGTCGGCGTCCTCGGCTCGCTGATGGCGGGCTGGGCGTCCGCCAATAAGTTCTCCCTGCTCGGCGGCTTGCGCACGGCCGCGCAGCTGCTGGCGTACGAGCTCCCGATGGTGCTCGCCGCCGCCTCCGTGGCGATGGCGGCGGGCACGGTCTCGCTGGTCGGCGTCCTGGACGCCTTCCACTGGTGGTGGGTGCCGTGGCAGATCGTCGGCGGGCTGGTCTTCTTCACGGCCGGGCTCGCGGAGCTCCAGCGCCCGCCGTTCGACATGCCGGTCGCGGACTCCGAGATCATCTTCGGCGCGTACACCGAGTACACGGGGCTGCGCTTCGCGCTCTTCCTGCTCTCCGAGTACGCCGGGATCGTCGTGCTCTGCGGTCTGACCACCGTGCTCTTCCTCGGCGGCTGGCACGGCCCGTTCGGGGCCGACGGCCTCGGCTGGCTGTGGACGCTGCTCAAGACGGCCGTCCTCGCCTTCGTCGTCATCTGGCTGCGCGTCAGCTATCCGCGGATGCGCGAGGACCAGTTGCAGAAGCTGGCCTGGACCGTGCTCATTCCGCTCGCCCTCGCGCAGATCGCGCTCACCGGCGTCGTCAAGGTGGTGATCCAGTAATGGCCGAGCCACAGCAGCCGCAGCAGCAGCCGCAGGAGTCTCAGCAGCCCGCCCGGTCCCGTATCCCCGGCAGCGGCCTCGCCAAGGGGCTCGCCGTCACCCTGCGCACGATGACCCGGCGCTCGGTCACCGCGCAGTACCCGGACGCGCAGCCCGAACTGCCGCCCCGCACCCGCGGCGTGATCGGCCTGTTCGAGGAGAACTGCACGGTCTGCATGCTGTGCGCGCGCGAATGCCCGGACTGGTGCATCTACATCGACTCCCACAAGGAGACGGTGCCGCCCGCCGCCCCCGGCGGGCGCGAGCGCAGCCGCAACGTCCTGGACCGCTTCGCCATCGACTTCTCGCTCTGCATGTACTGCGGGATCTGCATCGAGGTGTGCCCGTTCGACGCGCTCTTCTGGTCCCCGGAGTTCGAGTACGCGGAGACCGACATCCATGAACTGACCCACGAGCGGGACAAGCTCCGCGAGTGGATGTGGACGGTGCCGGCACCGCCCGCGCTGGACCCCGCGGCCGAGGAGCCGAAGGAGATCGCGGCGGCCCGCAAGGCGGCCGAGAAGCTCGCGGCGAAGGCCGAAGCCGAGGCGGCAGAGGCCGCTGAAACCTATGCCGACGGAGACCCGAACCGGAAGGGGGACGCGTGACGCTCGCCGCCGCCGGACACGGCTTCCTGTCACCGACCGGCGTCGAGATCGCCTTCCTCCTGGTCGGCATCGCGACGCTCGGCGCGGCCCTCGTCGCCGTCACCACCAAGCAGCTCGTGCACGCCGCGCTGTGGCTGGTCGTGGCGCTCGGCGGGCTCGCCGTGGAGTATCTGCTGCTGACCGCGGAGTTCATCGCCTGGGTGCAGGTCCTGATCTACGTCGGTTCCGTCGTGGTCCTCCTCCTCTTCGGGCTGATGCTCACCAAGGCGCCCATCGGCCGCTCCCCGGACGCGGACTCCGGCAACCGGTGGGCCGCGCTCGCCGTGGCCGTCGCCTCCGCCGCCGCCCTGGTCTGGGTCGTCGTGGACGCGTTCCGTACGACCTGGATCGACCTGGACGGCGTCGTGCAGGGCTCCACCAAGGTCTCCGGGGAGTTCCTCTTCCGGCATTGGGTGCTGCCGTTCGAGGCGCTGTCCGTGCTGCTGCTCGCCGCCCTCGTCGGCGCGATCGTCCTCTCCCGGCGGGAATCTCGACAGGGGCGGAGCCCCGCCGGCCCCGCCGGTGGTCCCGACAGCCGACATAACGGGGCGCGCTGATGCATCTCGCCTATCCCGCCGTGCTCGCCGTCCTGCTCTTCTGCGTCGGCCTCTACGGCGTACTGGCCCGGCGCAACGCGATCCTGGTGCTGATCTCCGTCGAGCTGATGCTCAACGCGGTCAACCTCAACCTCGTCGCCTTCGACGTGTGGCTCCGCGACGAGCTGCACGCCGGGCAGGCGCTCACCCTCTTCACCATCGCCGTCGCCGCCGCCGAGATCGGCATCGGGCTGGCCATCGTGCTGCTCGTGTACCGCAACGGCGGCGTCTCCGGCGTCGACAAGCTGCGCGACCTCAGCGAGCGGGCGGACGGCCCGCAGGACGCGGCGGGCAGCGATGAGCGGGACGGGCAGGACGAGAAGGACGAGAAGGCGGAGGCCGCCGCGTGACGATCACGACCACCGCCGTCCTCGTCCCCCTGCTGCCCTTCCTCGGCGCCGTGGCGGGGCTGCTGTTCGGCCGCCGCGCCCCCGGCTTCGTACGGCCGCTGGCCGTGCTGCCGACGGTGGCCGCCGCCGTGCTCGCCGCCGTCGTGGCCTGGCGGCAGGGCGGCGGGGACGCCGTCGACGCGGCGACCCGGCTCACCCCGACCGGCTCCGTCCCCATCGACCTCGCCCTGCACCTCGACGGCTTCGCGGCGCTCGTCGCGGTCCTCGTCACCGTCGTGGCGTCCTGCGTGCAGCTCTACTCCACGGGGTATCTGCGCGATGACCCCCGCTACCCCTCCTACGCCGCCCTCGTCTCCCTCTTCACCGCCGCGATGCTGCTGGTCGTCTACTCCGGCGACCTGATGGTGCTGCTGGTCGGCTGGGAGATCATGGGCATCTGCTCGTACTTCCTGGTCGGCCACTACTGGGAGACCGAGGCCGCCCGCGCCGCGTCCCTCAAGGCGTTCCTGGTCACCAAGGCCGGTGACGTCCCCTTCCTGATCGGCATCTTCGCGCTGGCCGCCGACGCCGGCACGTTCCGGATCGAGGGCATCGTCCGCGCCGCCGCGTCCGGCGGCCTCGACCACCCCACGCTCGTCGCGCTGCTGCTGATCGCCGGGGTTGCGGGCAAGTCCGCGCAGTTCCCGCTGCACACCTGGCTGCCCGACGCGATGGCCGGCCCCACGCCCGTATCGGCGCTGATCCACGCCGCCACGATGGTCGCGGCGGGCGTCTACTTCGTCGCCCGGCTGCTGCCCGTCTTCGCCGCCTCCGCCGCGGCCATGGTCGTGCTCGCCGCGATGGCCGCGGTCACCATGGTCGGCTCGGCGCTCGCCGCGCTCGCCCAGGACGACATCAAGCGCGTGCTCGCCTACTCGACGGTCGGCCAGCTCGGCTATATGACCGGGGCGCTGGCCTCCGGCGACCGGGGGGCGGCCGTCTTCCACCTGCTGTCCCACGGCGCGTTCAAGGCGCTCCTCTTCCTCTGCGCCGGCGTGATCATCCATGTCGCGGGCACCAATTCGCTGGCCGCCATGGCCCGGATGAAGGGGCTGTGGGGGCGGGCCCCCGACGCCTTCTGGACCATGACCGTGGCCCTGCTCGCGCTGGCCGCCATCCCGCCG